>NZ_JABAFQ010000003.1 GCF_012843705.1 Fusobacterium sp. FSA-380-WT-3A
CCCAATCTCCTTCAAATCTATCTATTTGATATTTTTCTAAAGTTATATTATGATGATTTTTATGTTCTAACTCCATTCTTCCATCTAAAATTGATATTATTCTATGAGTATTTTCTAATTTTGTAAAAGTAGAATTTTCTAATTCTGTTGTAGCTATACTTATTCTAAATTTAAAATTTCTTTCTTGATAAGTAGAAGCTTCTGGATAAATATATAATTGTTTTGTAACTCCTCCACTCCAATTATTAATTACTCTATCTTTTTCTTTTAAAATTTTTATCATTTTTTCTCCTTAATTTTTAAGTAAAAATAACCTTAACATTTGAAATATTAAGGTTATTCTTTATTTTTAAAAAACTAGTTCTTTATTTTTTACTATAATTTTTCCCTTTTTAAACACATCATTTACATGATTTATTCCTATATTATAAAATATATAATTTAAATTAGTAGTATCATATATAATAAAATCAGCCTGTTTTCCAACTTCTAAACTTCCTATTTTTTCTTCTTTTTTAATAGCTTTTGCTCCATTTATTGTTGTTGCTTTTATTATTTCCAATGGAGTCATTTTTATTTGTGCAGAAGCTATATTCATCACAAGTTGTATATTCTCACAAGGACAAGAACCTGGATTATAATCTGTTGATAAAGCAACTGTTACACCTTTATTTATCATTTTTCTTACAGGAGCATAATTTTTTCCTAGATTAAAGGATGTTGCTGGTAAAATATTTGCAATAACATTATTCTTAGATAACTCCTCTATTCCTTTATCACTTATAGCCATTAAATGTTCTGCTGAAACTGTTTCTAATTCTCCTGCAAGTTCTGCTCCTCCTAACGAAACTATTTCATCTGCATGTATCTTTAATTTAAATCCTTCTTTTTTAGCTGCATTTAAAATATATCTACTTTCTTCTATATCAAAAACACTATCTTCACAAAATATATCACAAAATTCTGCTAAATTTCTTTCTTTTATTTCTTTTAACATTTTTACAATTTCTTCTATATACTTTTTCTTATTATTAATATACTCCTCAGGTACAGCATGAGCCCCTAAAAAAGTAGAAATAATTTCTAATGGATGCTTTTCATTTAATTCCTTATTTACTTCCAATTGCTTTATTTCTGTTTCTAAATTTAGACCATACCCACTTTTACTTTCTATTGTTGTAACTCCAAACTTAATCATTCTATTTAAAACTTCATAAGCCTTATTAAATAATTGTTCCTTAGAAGCTTCTCTTGTATTTCTTACTGTACTTAATATTCCTCCTCCTTGTTTTAATATTTCTAAATAGGGTACTCCCTTTATTTTTAATGGTAATTCATTTTCTCTTGAACCATAATGAACTAAGTGTGTATGTGAATCAACTATACCTGGTGTAATAACTTTTCCTCCTGCATTAAATAATTCTGTTTTTTCATCTTTTAATTCTATAGGGTAATTCCCTTCTCCTATTGAAATTATATTTTCTTTTTCTATTGCGATATAGGCATTTTTTAAAACTTCTATATTTTCCATATCTCCTATACTTTTCCTTTCTAATTCTTTAGATGTTACTAAAGTCCCTATATTATATACTATTAAATCAGCTTTCATAATTCCTCCTTAATTATATTACAAGAATAAGAGGCAGATTAATCTGTCTCTCATTCTTCTTACTTATGACTTTTTACTATTTAATTTTTTCTTCAACTAATTTTTGAATTAATTGTTCATTAGCTATATAAGGTAAAGTAATATGGTCTGTACCTTTGTTATCTTGATTATATTTTATAACTGTTTCTATTGAATGAGAATTTCTTGCCCAAGCTCTTCTTGCTACTCCTCCCATTACATCCCAAGGCATAGCTTGCATTAATATTTCATCTACTCTATGACTTCCATCTAGAACCATTCCAAATCCACCATTAATAGATTTTCCAATTCCAACTCCTCCACCATTATGAAGAGCTATCATTGACATTCCTCTTGCTGCATTTCCTGCAAAACATTGAGTTGCCATATCAGCCATTATATTACTTCCATCTTTGATATTTGAAGTTTCTCTAAATGGAGAATCTGTTCCTGATACATCATGATGATCTCTTCCTAACATAACTGGTCCTATCTCTCCATTTCTAATCATTTCATTGAATTTAAGAGCTATATTTGTTCTGCTCATAGCATCTTGATAAAAAATTCTTGCTTGAGTTCCTACTACTAAACCATTTTCATCAGCATTTTTTATCCACATATAATTATCTCTATCTTGATATCTTCTATTTGGGTCAACTAATTCTAAAGCAGCTTTATCTGTTTTTAATAAATCTTCTTTTTTACCAGATAAGCAAACCCATCTAAATGGTCCATAACCATAATCAAATAATTCAGGTCCTAATATATCTTCTACATAAAAAGGGAATATAAATCCTCCTTTATCATCTCTTCCATTCTTAGAAATTTCTTTTATTCCTATATCATATAATGATTTTAAAAAACTATTTCCATAGTCAAAGAAATATACTCCTTTTTCAGTAAGATTTTTAATTACATGATAATGTCTTCTTAATGTTTCATTTACTAATCTATTAAATTCTACTCTATCTTCTGCTAATAATCTTGTTCTTTCTTCAAAACTTATTCCTGCTGGACAATATCCTCCATCATAAACAGCATGGCAAGAAGTTTGATCTGAAAGTAAATCTATATGAATATTATTTTTATCTGCATATTCTAATAAATCAACTATATTTCCATGAAATGCTATTGCATAAGGAGTTTTACTTTCTAATTTTTCCTTTGCTACTTCAAAAGCTTTCGCTGGATCTGCAATTATTTCATCTACCCATCCTTGAGATAATCTTGTCTGAATTCTTGAAATATCAACTTCTGCTACTATTCCAACTCCTTTAGCTATTACTGTAGCTTTCCCTTGAGCTCCACTCATTCCTCCTAATCCTGATGTTACAAATAATTTTCCTGTTAAATCTCCATCATTAGGAACTCCACAGAATAGTCTTGCTGCATTAAGTATTGTTGAATATGTTCCATGAACTATTCCTTGTGGTCCTATGTACATCCATCCTCCTGCTGTCATTTGTCCATAGTTTGCTACTCCAATTGCTGCTGCCCTTGCCCAGTTATCATAATCATCAAATGCTCCAACCATTAATGCATTAGTAATTATTGCTCTTGGTGCATCTGGTTTTGATCTAAATAATCCTGTTGGATGTCCTGATGCAACTACAAGTGTTTGATCTTGTGTTAAATTTTCTAGATATTTTTTTATCAATCTATATTGCATCCAGTTTTGACATACTTGTCCTGTTTCTCCATAAGTTACTAATTCATAAGGATATAATGCTATTTCAAAATCCAAGTTATTATCTATCATAACTTGCATAGCTTTTCCTTCTATACATTTTCCTTTATATTCATCAATAGGTTTTCCATAAATTCTTCCAGCTGGTCTAAATCTATATCCATAAATTCTTCCATGTTCCATAAGTTCATCTAAAAATTCTGGTGCTAATTTTTCATGATATTCTTCTGGTATATATCTTAAAGCATTTTTTAAAGCTAATTCTATCTCATCTTTTTCTAAATGTACTACTCTTTTTGGTGCTCTTCTATACTTAGGATCTAACTCTGGTATAACCTCTGGTATATCACAAGCCTCTAATTTTATTGACATATTTTCAAATATTTCTTTATTCATCATATTTTTCCTCCTAATTTTTTTATTATTATATTTTCATTTCTCCTATTACTTTTTCTACTGCCTCTACTACTTTATTACTTTCTATTAAATTCTCTACTGAATCTATATCTAAATGCATAACTCTATCTGCATCATAATATGATACTTTTTCTCTTACTAATCTATATGCATCTCTAGTACCTTCTCCTAATTTATCTTGGGCTTTTCTAAGATCTACTCCTTGACAAGCACATAACATTTCCATTGCAATTACTTTTCTTGTATTTTTTAATATTTCTCCAGCTTTTCTTGCTGCAATAGTTCCCATTGAAACATGATCTTCTTGATTTGCTGATGAAGGAATTGAATCTACTGAAGCAGGATGTGCTAAAACCTTATTTTCTGACACTACAGCTGCTGCTGCATATTGAACTATCATAAATCCTGAATTTACTCCCCCATTTTCTACTAAAAATGCTGGTAATCCAAAATTTAAATTAGGATTTACTAATCTTTCTATTCTTCTTTCTGAAACATTTGCCATTTCTGATATTGCTATTCCTAAATAATCAAATATTAAAGCCATTGGTTGTCCATGAAAATTTCCTCCGGATATAACATCATCTGTTTCACAGAAAATAATTGGATTATCTGTCACTGCATCCATTTCCATTTCTACTTTATATCTTAAATATTCTAAAGCATCTTTACTAGCTCCATGAATTTGTGGTATACATCTCAATACATATGGATCTTGAACTCTTAATTGTCCTTGTTTTGTAGTATTTTTACTTCCCTCTAAAATTCTTCTAAAATTTTCTGCCGTTCTTATTTGTCCTTGGTGTCCTCTGATTTCATGAACTCTTGGATCAAAAGCACAAGTAATTCCATTTAAAGCCTCTATTGTTAAAGCACCTGCTAAATCTAAATGTTTCATTAAATTTATTGCATCATATGTTACATGAGCTCCAACAGAAGTCATAACTTGAGTTCCATTTATTAATGCTAATCCTTCTTTTGAAGAAAGTTCAGGTAATATTTTTACTCCACCTTTTTCCATAGCTTCTTTACCATCCATTAATACACCTTGATAATAAGCTTTTCCTAATCCTAACATTACTAAAACAATATGAGATAAAGGTGCTAAATCTCCTGATGCACCTAAAGACCCTTTCTCTGGAACAAATGGAGTTACTCCTTTATTTAACATTTCAACTAAAGTATCTACTGTAATTTTTCTAGCTCCTGAATATCCTTTTGTCAAATTTACTACTCTTAAAAGCATAATTCCTCTAACTACATCTATTGGTAAAGGATTTCCTACTCCACAAGAATGACTCATTATCAAATTTTTTTGTAAAATACCTGTTTCTTCCTTTGAAACTACTGTATCACAAAATTTTCCAAATCCTGTTGTTATTCCATAAGAAACTCTTTTTTCTTCTACATAAGTATCAACCAATTTTCTTGCTCTAGCTATTTTTTCATAAGCACTTTCTGATATTTCTACTTGATAACCTTTTCTTGTAACATTAATTAAATCTTCTAGAGTTAGTTTTTTATCTCCTATCATAAGTATTGACATAACCCCATGACCTCCTTAAATTTTTTATTATATATTCATTATATTATTTAAAATATAGTTGCCCCTATTAATCCAAAAATAAATAATAGTACTGTATAGTGACTAAAAGTAGGTATACATGTATCTACTATATGTTGATGTTGCCCATCTGCATTTAATCCAGATGTAGGACCAAGAGTAGAATCTGAAGCAGGAGAACCAGCATCTCCCAATGCACCAGCTGTAGTTATTAATATTATCATTGCAGTAGGAGAAAAACCTAATTTTAATGCTAAAGGACAATATATTACAGCTAAAATTGGTATCGTTCCAAATGAACTTCCCAATCCTATTGACACAAAAAGTCCAACTGTTAACATCACAAATGCTGCAATTAATTTATTTGTTCCAATTATAGCTACTACTCCTTCGACTAATACTGGAATTGCATTTGTTTCCCTAATAACATTTCCATATCCCGCTGCAACTAACATTACAAATGCTATAAGACCCATTATCATTACTCCACCATTTAATAAATTATCTATCTCTTTTAAATTTATTACTCTAAAAATCATCATCATTATTAATGCCGCTATAGCACCTAATGGTAAAGAACCTGTTATTAACTGAACTACAAAAGCTAAAATAGCTGCTCCTAATGTTATCCAATGCTTTCTCTCCATATGTTCTGGAATATCTTTATCTTCTGAAAAACCTTTTAATGGCAAATCTTGATATTCTCTATCTTTTCTATAAGTTATAAATACAGCTATCAACAATCCTAATAACATTGCAATTCCTAAAAACCAATTAGACTTCCAAACTTGATCCAATGTTATATTATAACCATTCGCATTTAATTGTTCCTTAACTATAGTATGAAAAATTAATCCAAAACCTACTGGTAAAACTATATAAGGAACTTTTACACCAAATGTTAAAGCACATGCAACAGCTCTTCTATCAATTTTTAAGTGATTCATCATTTTTAATAATGGAGGAATAAGAATTGGTATAAAAGCAATATGAACTGGTATTAAATTTTGTGAAAAACAAGCTAAAAAAGCTATTAATAATATTAAAACTTTTTTTCTACCGTTAACTAAATTAGCTATTTTTTTAGACATTATACTAGCTAATCCCGTTTGATTTATTGCTACTGCTAAAGTTCCCAATAAAATATAACTTAGTGCTGTTTCAGAATTTCCTCCCATTCCAGCAACTAAATATTTCATAGTTGATCCTAAACCCATTCCCGACATCATTCCTGCCACTAATGATGCAACAATCATAGAAAGCATTACATTTAATCGTAATAAACACAAAACTCCCATAACAATAACTGAAATTACTACTGGATTAAATAATAACATCTTAAACCCCCTCTTTAGTTTTTAAAGTCATTTTAATAATTAAATAAAAAAATTTTTTCAATCCTTCGCCCCTTGATATTTTTATTTTTAAAATCAATTTAATAATTAAATAAAAAAATTTTAATATTTAAAAATAACTTTATCCATTTTTTTTAATTTTAACTATTAAAATCATTTTTATTTTCCTATTTTTTAAATGATTTTAATAATTACAATATACTTATACCATTATCTTTTTTAAAATTCAAATATAAAAAATATATAATATCTATATTTTATTTATATATATCTTTTTATAAACTTTATGATTTATTTTAGAATAAATTTGAATATTTTAATTAAATGTTATATAATATATAAAAAAGGAGAATATTATGTATCAGAAAAAAGTAAAGGAGTCAAATAAAAATAATATTTTTAAATATATTTTTGAGAAAAGAAAATCTTTTGTTATAAACGACATTGCAGAAAATCTCAATATTACTTTTCCTACTGTAAAAAAAATTATTAATTCCTTTTTAAAACAAAATATAATTTTTGAAAGGCAAAAAGTTGGATTTGGTGTTGGAAGAAAGGCAATGGAATATGAACTTAATGAAGAATTTTGTTATTCTATAGGAATTTTAGCTTCTTCTACAAAACTTAAATTTATTTTAACTAATGCAATTGGAAAAATTTTAAAACAACAGATTTATGAATTAAAAAGTAATAATTGTAAAGCTGAAATTTTAAATTCTACCAAAGATTTTTTAAATACAATTAGCCCTGAAGTCAGAAAAAAATTAATAGGTATAGGAATATCTGTACCTGGTATTGTTAGTGAAGAAGGAAATTTTATAGAGTTTTCTTCTAAGGAAAAAATTGTTCTTTCTTTTATTGAAGAATTGAAAAATTTATTCCACATTCCTGTATTAATAGAAAATGAATCAAATCTAGCTGCTATTGCTGAAGCATTTTTAACTAGAAATTCTATTTATTCTACTTTTACTATTTTGACTATAAATGAATATGTTGGAATTAGCAATTTTCATCAAGATTCTTTAAACAATACTCTTTTTTTTAAAGCTGGAAGACTTCACCATATGGTTATAGAATCAAATGGTAAATTATGTGAATGTGGAACACATGGATGTTGGGGAACTTATGTTTCAGATAAGGTCTTACTTAATGACTTCCAAAAATATTTTCCATCTATTAAAACTTATAATGAAATTTTTGATTTAAAATATCATGAAACTAATATAGGAGCTTCTCTTATAGATAATTATTTAGAACACTTAGCAATCGGAATAAAAAATATTTTATTCTTTTCAAATCCAGAAAAATTAATAATTTCTGGTAATATTTCTATTTACAAAGAATATATAGCTGATAAATTAATTGAAAAAATATATAAAAATCATATTTTTTATCGTGGTAAAGAAACTATAGTGTTTTCATCTTTAAATGAAAATGGAAGTATTATAGGAGCTGCTATGTTTCCTATATTAGATAAAATAATTTAGTTATTAAAACTTCTTTCTAATCTTTTCCATAATTTTAATATTTTCTCTTCTATTTTATTTATTAACTAAAAATAATTATTTAAATTTATTATTTTTTTACTTAAAATAAATCTGAAAATCTTATAAATAATTCAATATTATCCTCTCAAATAATATCTAATATTCTCAAAATATTTTATAATATTTTATTAAATTATAATTTTTACTTTTTAATTTTCTATTATAATTTTTTATAATACTTTTTATATTTTTTATTTATATTAAAAATTTAAATAAATATTCAAATCTATTATTTTTTTGATATAAAAGGATTTAGAAATACTAGAAAATAGTATAAAACTGTTAATAAAAATAAAGAGGTTATTTATGTAGAAAAAGAAAAGATAAAGTGAATAAATGTACTAATACTGCTATTAGAAAAGAAATTTTAGAAGCTTTAGTTATAGAAGCTTTAAAAGAAAATATTTTTACACCTACACAAATAAATATAATTTCTGATAGAGTTTATAATTATTTAAAGGATAATTATCTTAATACACAAAAAAAGTAGTTAAAATAAAAAAAGAAATAGAAAAATTACAACTTCAAAAAGATAAAATTTTAAATTATAATTTGAATAGTGTTTTAAATGATGATGAATATTTCAAGAAAAAAACACTTTTCGTCAAGAAAATTTTAAATCATAAAGAAAATTTAATAAAATTGGAATTTGATACGAAATTCTTGAATCGTGATAAAGTCTTTAAATACATTGAAAAACTTGCAAAAAAATAGAATCATCAGATATAACAATTCTACAAAATATTATATTTACATTCATTGAGAAAATAATTTTCTTTAAAGATACTATTCAAATAAACTTAAGACTATTTTCTCTTGAAGAAAAAATTGTTAAGGTTGGTGGAGATGAAAAACAACACCAATTAGAAATGTTCATTCGTTCTCCTAAACTTGGAAAACTAAGAGCTATCAAATAGGTAGCTCTTAATTTTTAAAATTATCTTTTTGAGAATTGGAAATCCTTGATTTCATTGGTATAAATATACCTTTTGTTACCTATGCGTTACCTACAAAGGGATTTTTAAACATTTTTCCAATTTATTCTTTTTTATTTTTATTTAAAAAAGAGTTTTCCCTATTATTAATATATTAAAATCTTATTAAAGTGACCCTAATTTTTTAAATATCCTTTTCTTTTAAATTTTTCAATATAAATATTATTAAATTCAAATTCTATTTTACAATATAAACCCAATCTTTTCTCTTATTTTAAATCCTCTAAAATTTGTCTTAGTGATTAATCCATGACATTATTCCTTATTTGATTTATAAAAAATAAAATAAATAATAAATCTTATTTTTCTATTTTCTTGTTATTTTCTATACTACTCATAGAATTTAAAAAGCATGTTTTATATTTTTATCATAGCAATTGTTTTTAATTATATTATTATCATCTATATATTACTTAAATTATAATTTTCTAATTTACAAATATATTTCTAACTCATTAAAATTATAATTCTAATAATTATACACTATTAATTTAATTATTTTTTATCAAAATTATTTTGTTTCCTATAAATATATTTTTAAGAAATATTTAAAATTCAATAGTAACAGCAATATCATTTATAATATTATTTATAGTCTTACTCAGTTTTTCTTCTAAATATTTTTTTGAACGATCTAGTTCATAAATACCAGCTTTTGAGTTAAAAGAACTATCATATTCACTAAAATTTAAAATTGAGCATTTTTGAGAATCATATTTATAAAAAGGTGTATAATATAAAGAAACTACTTTTTCTTTCTTTTCAATAGGAAAATTCGGAAATGGAATACTTGTAATTTCATTCACTTTTATTTCTTTCATTTTAGATCCCATTGATAATGCACCACAATATTCTCTATATAAATTTGAATTTAAAATTGCGTTATAAAATACTAAATCAGAATCACAATAATTTTGTATTCTATAAATTCCTTGATTATGGTGCCCTACTCCTAAATTAATAAAATCATAAAAATAACTTAATCCTACATATAATCCATCCTTTCCTTTGGAAGTTCTATTGACTATAAGCAAACAATTTGAATAAATATTACTTTCAAAACAGTCTATAGTTGGATGTGAATTTAACAAACCTATATTATCAAATATTGTAGGAGTAATCCAATAATTAGATAAATTATCTTCTTCGCTAATTATTCTCTTTTGAGGAGTATTTCCTCCTTTAATATTTTCTTTAGATATATAAGAATAACCATATTTATAATTTTTTATCATAAAATCTATTTCTTTAAATCTTTTTGAATAAACAGAAGAATCTAATCTTGTAGTTTCCATTATCTCATTTATACTAGGAAATGAATATGTAAATAAATTTTCAAGTTGATTATTTTGTAGCTCAGACATTATATAATCAGAAACTTGAACATATCTTTTTTTTATTTCAATTTCTTTATTAATAATTGCTTGCATTAATAGTTCTATATAAGATATTACATTTTCTTTATTTTGGTTTGGTAATGGAATAAGACAATCTAAAAATTTAGTTTTTCCATGTCTAATAGTAGAACCTCTTGGAACTAAAAAATCAATTTGATCTCTAAAAATTTGATTTTTTATAAAAGCTAGAAGATAATATTTGTAAGTAGTTATTGGCAACTTATAAAGTGCTCCACATAACATGGTATTTGGATAATCTTTATCTAATATTACAATTTCTCCTACATTACTATCTTTTGAAATAATTATATCTCCTTTTTTTAGTTTCATATCTACAAAATTTTGTGGAACTATTGCCTGAACTGAATCATCAGTTATATCAAGTAAATAAGATTCCTCTTGTAAAGCTTTTGTTTTTATAAAATAATATGGAGAAGTCTCAATATAACTTTCACTTCCAACTTCATATCCCAAATCATATCTTTCTAAATTCCTATCTAAAAATGAAGAAACTGGTTTTAAATTTTTATTTTTTATTTGTAAAGATTTATATTGAGTAGCAGATAGAGTATAATCTTTTTCCATAATTTCTTGTATTGTTGTAAAAATAGGTATATCAATATAATTTTTCTTCAATTATAACTCTTCTCCTTTCATAAAAATAATTTTTTTAATGTTTCTTCTTGTTTATTACACCATTGTTTAAAAGTAAAAATTGTTTCAGAAAACTCTTCATCTAATCTAGGAGTTCCATCATTGTTTATTTCTTTTTCAAAAGTTTCTGGATTTATTTTATACTTTGTTTCAAAACATTTTACTTTATTTTTAGTTTTTACTTCATAACCAACCTTTTTAATTTGTTTTGAAAAAACTTGATAATTTTCAGCTTTTAATTTTTCTAGTTCACTAGAAGAAGGTTTATATGCTATTATTATGGTTGGTGACACTCCTGCTTCAGCAAAAATATTTGCAGGTAAATCTATAATAGCAACTATTCTCATGTTATTACACAACCATTTTCTTGCCTCTTTGTGAGCTTCTATTGATGCAATTGAATTTGATAAAACAATGGCCATTCTTCCATTTTCATTTAAAATTCTAACAGCATTCTCTAAAAAAATTACTCCCATATCTATTTCATTTTGATTATATCTATTCCAAAGTTCATAACATTCAGCAATCGCTTTCTCTGCTTCATTTGGAACCCAAGAACGAGCTTTACCAAAAGGAGGATTTGTTAAAACTATATCAAACTTCTTTAAATTTTTTCCATCTACTCTATTATCCCAATTTCCGTTATAATTCTGTTCTTGTTTTTCTGATTTAGGAATTAGTGAGATAAAATTTCCCTCATCATCAAATTTGGTTTTTATAGATCCTAAACCATCACTTTGAACTTCTATTTTAGCGTTTCCATCTCCATTAAGTAACATATTTAAAGTTGCTAATTTTACCATATTTTCATCTATGTCAAGTCCATAAAAATTTCGATCGTCTAATGTTCCATTTGATTTTACATAGGAAACTGATAGAAAATCTGCAATTCCTACAGTTGGATCTATAATACTTTCATTATGTTTAGGATTAACCATATCAACAATAAAATCTATTATTTGAAGTGGTGTAACAAATTGAGCATTATCAGCTTTACTATATTGAGAAGCAAAACGATGAAAAACAAGTTGATATAAATTATTCCTTTGAGAATTTGTGAAACTATAATTTTGAAATTGTCTAACTATTTCTATTACTATTTTTATTTGATTTTCATTTGTGCTATCAAAATAATTTTCATTCAGTATTTTTTTATATTGTGACTTAGCTTTTAATCTTATTCTTTCTATTCTTTTTAAAAATTCTTGAAGACCATCATCTGAAATTCTTTCATACAAAGCTTCTTTAGGATTTATATAATATTTTAAATCAGAAAAATTATTTTTTTCATCATAAATTTTAAGAGCTAATAATTGAATTAAAATATCGTAACCTTTTTGATTTACTAAACTACATTTATCCATAGTATGTAAAATTTGATAAAGTGCGTCATTTAAACGTTTTGAATCAGTTTTAGATATAATACTTAAATCCTCTATTTTCCTTTTAGAATAATCAACAATATCTTTAGTTGAAATATCATATTTTACCATTTCATCAAAACTTAATAAATTATCATATCCATCTGGTATATCAAAAGTTGGTTCTAATTTTCCTTTACTGTTTTCATTATTAAATTCATCACTTAAACGATAATAATTTTTTCCATTTGATTTAAATAAATACAATCTTCCTTCATCATATAATATTCCAAAAACAGTATTTTTTGTAGATTCATTCATATATGCTTTTAATTGACTTGTAAAAACACCTTTTATATCTTTTGATCCTTCTTTTTTAAATTCTAAGGCACAAAGAAGATGTTCTTTTAACCAATTTAACTCATCCCATCTAGAATTATCTTTTTTAGTATGTAAGGCTTGATAATGCTCATACCAAGTCTTATCATCAAAAATTGCTGCATCTATTTTTATCATAGCCGAATTTTTATTTCCTTTTGGCAAGTGTATCTCTGTTCCTATATAATCTTTTGAACATAAACTAGCACCTACAAAGCAATTCAAAAATTCCCATTTATAATATTGTTCATTATACTCTCCATTTTTCTTTAAAAGATTAGTTTCTATTTTTCCAATAGTTAAATGTGTTGGTAAAAAACAATTTATATATTTATCATTTTTATGAAAAATATTATATTCTAATTTTAACTCTTCAAATTTTTTCATAAAATCTCCTTTTTTAATTTTTTATACATTTTTGATTAAAACAGCAGTTTTATTATATCCTTTTACAGTCTATGAAGTCAATAATTACTTATTTTGCTATTCATTAAAAGTTGAGAATTAAGTCTCCTCAATTATATAAAATAGTATATAATTACTAATTATACCAGAATTCTTATCTAATTATTTATTTCATTTTTTATAAAAACACCATAGTCACATTATAACATAATATTTTTTCTAATTAATATCATATTATCTTTAATTTCCTCTAAAGTTAGTGATATTCTTGTATCTATTATATTTGCCATAATACTTCTTAATTCATCTAATATTTTTTTGCTTTATCTAATAGCTTATTAAATCTTTTTAATTTCTCTACTATCTCTTAAATTCTGACTTCTGTTCTCATTATTTAACAAACTATACTTTCTATATTTATTCCATAAATTTTATCTATTAATTTGTATATCTCTAAATTATTTAAAATCAAGATATTTTTATTGAAAATATTTGATAATACATTAGGGGTATGGATTATAAAAATAAATTATATTTTTGAAAATGTCTTAGTTAAACCTTCTATTATCTTACTCTATAAACTCGAGTGTAATTGCATATCAAATTCGTTATAAATACTACTCCAAAATTTTCTTATAAAATATTATCTAATAATTGAAAATTTAATATTATCATTTTATATACTTACTATATTAATAGTATTTTTATATCATCATTAAGTACTTTAATATAGAAAATTTATTATAATATTTATGATATTTATTATATCACACTATAAAGAAAATCCCTATTTTATTATTTATTAACTATGTAACTCCAAAAATATTTCTATAAAAATATTCCCATATAAATCGGTAAATGAATAACTCCATCTTTTATCATCAAGTCTTTTTGATACAAGATATATGAGTTATTTATCCTTTCACCATACTTCTTTCTAAATTTATCAAGAGAAGAATGTTTTCTATAAGTAGATGATTTAACCTCTATAACTGCTAGTTTTTTTATATTTTTCTTATCTTTTATAAGAAAATCTATCTCCATATTATTTTCTTTTTTTTCTTTATCATATCTTGAATAGAAAAATAGTTTATGTCCATTTGTTCTCAATATTTGAGCTACAATATTCTCCATAATCATTCCTTCATTTATATTCAACTTATTAAAGAGAACAGCCTTATAAATCTCATTATCAGTATAACTTCCATCCATAAAAGTTTGAGTAACAAGAAGTCCTGTATCCATCATATAACATTTTCTAGTAGAATAATCACTATTTAGACTAAGTCCTACATTTGGGTCTGTTGAATTGTAACAAGGATTAACAATCATAGCATCATTTAACCACATAAAAGAATCCTCATACTCTCTATATCTAGCTTCTTTTGATATAGAACTTAGATTATATTTCTTCTCTTTTTTAGATAGTTGGCTTGGAATCTCATCAAAAATAGATATTACTTTATTTTCATATCCTTTAGCAAATTTACTTATATCATTTCTATATAAAGTTAAAATATCTCTTTTTATTTCATCAACATTAGCAAAATCTTTTGTAGCAATATACTCATTTACAGCTTGTGGCATTCCTCCAACTAAAATATACTGTCTAAAATCATTCATTACTTTTCTATGTAATGCTTGTCCTAATGGCTTTTTTTCATCAAAACACATTTTTAAAAATGGAATTGTTGTAGTATCTCCTAATGCCCATAAAAATTCTTCAAAATCAAGTGGGTACATTTGAATATGTTTCTCTTCTGATGGAAGTATTATATTTTCTGTATTTCTTTTAAGTGATAATAGAGAACCTGTTTCTATATAATCATATCTTCCATCTTTTACTAGATATTTTATTAATTGTCTTGCTTTTGGAAATTGTTGAACCTCATCAAAAACAATTAAGCTTTCTCTTCTAAAAAGTTGTACTCCATAAAAAGCTGATAATTTTATAAAAAATAAATCTAAATTACTACTTTCATTTTCAAATAAATCAACTATTTCTTTTGAAATATTTCCAAAATCAATAATTAGATAACTTTTATACTCATTTTTTCCAAACTCTTCACAAAGATAGCTTTTTCCTATTCTTCTTGCACCATCTATAAGTAATGCTGTCTTTCCTTGTGATTTTTCTTTCCATTCAAGTAAAGAACTGTATACTTTTCTTTTAAGCATATTACCACCTCAAAATACAATAATCACGTTTTCCTATATTTTATTATATCATTTTTTCACGTTTTCCGATATATTTTTTATATTATTTTTCACTTTTTCCAACTATTTTGATATTTTTATCCTATATCTTATATTTCTTCCCTCTCTTATTTTAAATTCTATCTCTAATATTTCTACAAACTGATATTCCTAGAGTTAATCTTTTAGAAGAAATATTACTTGGTATCTCTCCTAAAGATATTATCTCTATTTTATTATTATGTAATTTGATTATATATTTTTTATAACACTATATTATCATTTTATTACTTATATATTATCTAAAAAAATTTATTTTTTAGAGGTTATCCTAATTAAATCAAGATAACCTCTTTTCTTTTATCTTATTTTATAATTTAATAAGTCTTTTCTCATTTTCAATATTTCAGCATATACATCTAGTATAATAATTTTTCTTTCTCCTTGTATTGAATTTAATATCTTCCTAACTTTAGTAACTGCTCCTTCTCTTGTTTTATTATTATCTATACATATTCCTAATGCTCTTCTTAATACTTCATAATCATATATAGTTGACAGATTCTGTAAAATAAATCTTTCATACTCAAAGTTTCCTTTAGCTCTCTCTTGAATTAATATACTTGTTAATTCATTTGCCCATTCTTGATATAAAGTATCTATTATTTCCATATTTATCACATTTTCTAAGATATATTTCTTATATTCTGAAAAATAATGTCCATATATATCAAAACTAGTAAATTCTTCCACAGTAAAAGGAATTTCTCTTCTTATTCTTTTAGAAACCTCTAATCTCATTCTTCTTAATAAATCAGGATTCTCACATACTATATCCTCTATATTTTCCTCTCCTAATTTGCTTTTTAAATTTTCATATTGATTATAAATCATCAAACGATTATTATAATCTTTATTAGTTCTTCCAGTATCAGAGTATATAACTGTTTCTACTTCTTCTGTTAATGTATCTACATATTTTTTACTTCTTGCTTTATTTTTCTTTTTAGTATATGTATATGCAAATATCTTATAAATTTTACAGTAACTATTAAAATCCATATTTTCTCTCATATAATAAGTAAAAGGAATATCTACTCTAGTTAATGATATACTATCTATAATATCTCCCCAATTTTGAGATATATATTCTGCAAATGCTCTTTGAACCTCAAAACATTGTTCTCTACTATCTATTAAGAAAGCATTATTTCCTCTAAAAAATCTAGGATAAGAAATCTTGACTATAAGATTACTATCTGGTGTTCTTTCTAGCACATCACAGTATGTATATCCTTGTGTACTTCTTAAATTATTAATAGAACTTCTTAAATGTTCTATAACATCATAACCACCTAATGTACAAATTTCTTTTAATATGTTTAATCTAATTTCTATTGTATCCATTCTTCTTCCTCCTTATAAAATTAATTAAAAGATACATATATTTCAGTGAGTGTCCTCATTTTCACTCAAGTGAATTCGGACACTCACTTACTAAAAAAACAAAAAATATCCAAAAAATAGCTATTTTTTGGATATTTTAAGTAAATTTATACTAGTTTATAACTTTGTATAAACCTATCTAAATTAGTATACCCCTTGAGGTCACAAGGGGTATAAACATGTGTACAAATATAAATAATAACTAATTTATACAGTTATCTCTATAACTTATACACGTATATTGTTAAAGATATTAATAACTTTTATTAGTAATATATCTATTTAAACACACAATATACATGTATATTGTTATATAAAAAAAAGAGAGGTTTCCCTCTCAATTTCTTAAAAGCTATTTATTCTTTTCTAATAATAAGAGAATTATTTCTCCTATCATAAAATAAAGTTACTATCCTATCATTACTTGTTATACCAAGATCTTTTATTATCTCTTTATTGATAGGTAAATTATACTGTTCTGCTATACCTTTCTTAGGTTTTCTATAACTAAGTTTCTTTTTCATAACAATACCCCCTTTTGTATTAATATACATATACATGATATTGTTAATAAAAATTATATTTTTTACTATATATTGTATTTTTGATATATAAATTTTCTAGTTCTATTATCTATAATATAAAATATTTCTTTGATTATATAAAAAAATCAATTTATAATTTCTTTAGTTGTAAAAAATAGATAGAGATATATCCCTATCTATTTTTTATTGTCATTATTTAATTACAACTGGTTGATCTTCTTTAGTAGATTGAGCTTCAATAAATGGTCTTATTGTAGTAAATGTAGTATTTTCTATAATTTCTCTACATATTTCATATACCAAAGCATGTGATAATAAGTAGTTATATTCAGAACTATCCATAGAAAATTCCTCTGATTGAAATTGTCCAGAAATAAATGCTACTATAGATTTATTAAATAGAATCTCACACTCTAATTTTCTACCTTCTTCATATGCTCTAACAAATAATTTAAACAGAATCTCATCTAATCCAACTGTAGCTGTTATATAGTAATAATCATATTTTTTATTATACCAATCTTCATCCTTTTCAAATTCGTTAGGTTTGTATTCTTCAATAGACCAATTCATTTCCACTCTATAATCTTTATATCTTACAGGATATTCTACTTGTTCTAGAGCAGCATCTCTGTAATATTGTAAGAAAGGTTTTGATATCTTTTTAATATCATCTAGAGTTAACACATAATTTTTATGATATACTGGTTCAATAATATCATTTACCAAGTCATAATTTGTGCAGCCTCTTAGAAATGTATTGGCTACATTTTGACTTTTACTTTCAATATCTGCTGATACATATGTCACATAGCTAATATATTTAAGTTCTTCTTCTAGATTACTAATATACTTGCTTCTAGATATAGTTTTAGATAACTCTAGCACATCTTCTTTACTAGCTCCACATCCATTAAATAACATTATAACAACTAAACTTAACATAACTAAAAACTTTTTCATAATTGGTCTCCTTTATATTATCAATTCTTTTTAGTTATTTTCAAAATTATCTATATACTCTAATAAGATCCTATGTTACTATTAAATCTTGATATATAATCTTCTATATTTCTTTATCATTTACACAACCTGTAAATAATATTGTAGTACTCTATAGCTCTTTCTTATTTTTGATTACCAATCATTATATGATTTTTTATAAAGTTCTTCTTTAATTTTTAAATATTCTTGATATTCAATAGAAAAATCTAAAAAATTAATTAACCATATTTTTGAAATATCTGGTATATATACACTTACACTTTCATATAAAAATATTACTTCATTATTTTCTGCTATTCTAAAAGGAATAAAAATTTTATAATTTGGTGCTTCTGTATACTTTATTCCAAATCCTCCCTTTCTTTCTGTTGAAAAATCAATTATATACTCTAATTTACTATTTTCTTTTTCTATTTCTGTTATACCTTTATATACCTCTTCTTCATTAGTATTAAAAAACTTTTTTGCTATATCTACTCTTTCATTGGCTGAATACATATACCTACGAAAATCCGGATGATAAGCTAAGAATAAAGATAAATAATTAATTGTAGCAATATACTCTTCTTTTGTTTTTATTTCTTTTTCCCATTTACTTTCATTTCCCATTCCCATTGGAAATAATTTTATTCCTTTAGGAATATCTGTAGTTTTAAAAGCATTTATAATAACTTCGTTAGGAATTACTCCTTCCTTCACTCTAAGACTTTCTCCAAATATAATGCTATGAAAAATTAATATTAAACAAATAATAATTTTTTTCATTTTTTCTCTCCATTTTATATTTAATTATTTTTTTTATCTTGTTCGTCTAAAATTTCGTAAAGAACTCTGTATATATCAAATTCGTCTGGTGTTAAATTATAATTTCTATCTTTCATTTTAGGTTTTATATCTGTCATATATAAACTAATATAATCTCCATCTTTTGCTGTTTGAATTGTAACTACCACATTTGAAGAAGTAACTTCTAATATTTTTCCTTTTTCTGTTTTCCCTGCTACTTTCCATTCAACTGTAGTCGGTTTTTGTAATTTTAATCCCATTTGTTTTGCTGTTGAATAAGCTCCTTCATCTGTCATATAAAACATTGCCTGTAATCGTATTTTTTGTGAATTTAACTCACTATAATTTAGTTTATAAAATTCTCCTCCTTCTATATACCCTTGTGCAATCTCTTCTACTGTCTTTCCATCATCAAATGTAATCATTTTTACAGTATCTATATAATTTCCATCACCACATCCTGTAAATAAAAACATTCCTAATAAAAATAATACTGATAATATTTTTTTCATAATTTTACCTCCAAAGTTATAATAAATATTTATTTTAAAATACAATGGCTCATTATTAAATGTGATTATCAAATAATAAATTATTTTTTCTCTTTATAATTTATCTTTTATCATAAACTTTCTAATGCTAAAATCCTATCTACTGTTTTTGGATGAGTAGAATATAAGATTTTTATAAAGTTAATATTAGATCCAATTTCCATTCTCTCTAATTTTTTAAAGAATCCTTTTAATTCTTCTGTATATCCTAAACTGGCAGAAAAAGCATCACATCTATATTCTTCTTTTCTACTTTTAAACATCAAAATTAATCTAAACAATCCATCAGATAATAATTTCACAAAAATAATATAAAATATTAAAGCGAGTATTGGAAGTATACTTGCATCTTTTTTATTTTTTACTCTTGTACCAGCTCCTATTATCAAAGTACATAAATATCCTACACATCGCATTATAAAATTACAACTAACAACTGCTGATAAAAAAACAGTATCTTTTTTTATCAAATGAGCAAATTCATGAGCTAGTATTGCTTCCATTTCTTTTTCATTTACTAAATTTCCATATAAAAATCCTTCTGAAACATAGATATTTCTATTCCCTAAAGCAAATGCATTAAACGATTGATCTATAAACACTTTGAAAACATAATCATTTATATTTAAATCTAAATCATATTCATTATTAATTCTAGTAATCACATTTTTTATAATAGGAAATAAAAATTCTCTTTCTTCTCTATATAATCCTCTTTGATTTGGAATAGTAATACTTCCTACTAATTCTTGGAATTTTGTTGAAAATCCTAATAAAGTTAAAACAATTGGTATAAATATTGATAAAATCACAATAAGATATTCTCCATTCGGAACATATGAAAGTGGCATTAATAATATAATAAATAATGCTATTATGTTTAATATAATATTAATTATTATTAATGCTATATCTACTCCTTCAAATTTAGTTTTAATTTTTTGGGTATTTATATTAATTTTATTTTTCATGTTACATTCCTTTCTCTAGGTTAATCTTTTAATATTTTCTTTTAAAAATATTTTATAAATTACCAAACAATTATTTAATTTTTTTAAATATTATGATTTATTTCATTATTTAAAATTTATTTTTTCTAAAGAATCTATAACCTCATCCAAATGTTTTTCATTATTAGAAGTCATCATATATGTTGGAGCATATAAATAGTAATCCTCATCCAAGTATATTGTAAATTCTAGTTTTTCTTTTTTCCATTTATAAGTTACAATATAACAATAATTTGGTTCTAAAGTTTTTAATTTTATCTTAAAATCTTCTTTTTTTAAATCTAAAGAAGTTATGTATTCTTCTGCAAATTCATCTATTGTTCCATATAATTCACATTCAAAAATAGATTTTTTAGGTTCTTCTTTTACTACCTGAGTATTTTTAAAATTTTCTATTTTTCCACTCATTCCACAACTGCTAAATATCAGTGCTATTCCTAGTAAAAATCCTATTAATATTTTCTTTTTCATTTTTTCCCTATTCCTTTATATCTATTCCATTTTTTCTTAATATATTAACTCCTATTTCATTTACTGGTTTAAAGCCTTCTTTTATAAGATTTTCTGTATAATATTTATTATAGGCAAAAGCTACTATTATATTTAGTGCATAACAACCTGCTCCATAAGTAAAATATGATACTACACATGAAATTAGAAAAAAACCTAAAGCAGTTTTATAATCTTTTCTAATTAAAGGAACTAAAAATCCAAAAAATAAAATAGTCCAACTAAATCCTACAAATCCATCCTTCACTATTCCATCTTTTACTAAATTTATTTTCTCTGCCATTTTTATCCTCTCTTATTTCTCTATTCCTAATTCTTCATTGGTAAATTTTTTAAGTCCCACAGTTTTTAATCCCCCATTAAATAATCTATAAAAGCTTCCATCAGTATCTCTAAACATACTCATTTCATCAGCTCTTATATTAACAATAGGTATAAAAGCACTTATTTTAAGCATTTTATTACTCCAATTATCTTCTATAAGATATGGTAAATGTCTCTCAAGATTTTTTTCCAATTTTTTTATTCCTTTTTCTTCTATATCAACCTTTAATTCCCCTTTTTCATATCTTTTAAAATTTTCAAATCCTTCAGCAAAAAGTTCAAATTTTTCATAATAGTCTTTATCTTCTCCATTAGGATTTAGAAATCTATATATTGAATATATTACTGCTAAAGTAAATATTATAGAATAAAGTATTCCTATTCCACTAAAAATAAAAATCAAAAGAAATATAATTTCTAAAGCTCTTGCAATATAACCTTGAATCCTAGTTAATTTTTGTTTTTCATAGACATTTTTCATCTTAAATATTAATTCTTCTTTTTCTAATTCCAATAATTCATTTAAAGATTTTTTCATAAAACCTCTCCTCTCATATTATTAAATTAATTTTCTTCCACAAAATTCACAAAATTTACTTTTATTAATATCTACTTGTGCTCCACATCCAGGACATTTATCTATTTTTATTATTTGATCATTTTTAGAAGATTTCTCATATAATATTTCTTTTATTTTATTTTCTTCTTTATCATAATAGATATTTATAAAAATTCCATTTTTTATAAATGCCTCTATTTCTTCTTCAACATCTTTTAAATTTTTATTTCTTTTTTTAGAAATTTCTTCTAAATCTAAACATCCCCCATTTATCATTACTATATATTGATCAGCACTTTTAAATAAATTTCTTTTAAAAAAACCTATTCCTAATAAAACTAAAGAAATAATTCCAAAAAATGTTGCAATTCCTATTTCTTCTCCTAAAAAAATTAAAAGAGTCAATATCATCAAAATACTACCAATAATAATATAAACTATTCCTAGAAAATTTTGCTTATTTAAAGAGTCATAATTTACTTGTAACATCTTTATTCACCTCCTTACCTTTTATACTTATACAATAAATTATAATAAAACTTATAATATTTATTATTATAGTTATTATATTTACTACTATATATTGCCTTTCATCATAAAATTTATCATAAAATTTATAAAATAATATTGTTAAAAATATATAACTTATATTAATTGTTACTCGTCCTGCTAAAAAAAATGTTTTTTCCATTTTTACTTTTGTATTGCTGCTCCAAAATAATTCTAAAAAAAATGTTAAAAATGATAATAATATAAAAATAATTGAACTTATTCTTTCTTCTAAATTTCTATTAAAAATCAATAATATAATTATTACAAAAAGAAAAAAAATAATAAAAATATATTTGTTTTTTACTTTTTCCATTTATTTCACCCCTATTCTATTTTACTTCCACATTCAGGACAAAATTTTGTATTCTCTGGTAAACTAATTTTACATTTATTACAATATTTTCCTAAAGGAGTTCCACATTCAGAACAAAATTTAGCATTTTCATTCTCTTGAATTTTTCCACAATTTTTACATTTTTTAAATTGTAAAGTTCCACAATTCGGACAAAACTTTATCCCCTTTAAAATTTTAGTTCCACAATTTTTACATATTACAAGTTCCTCTTTTTTCTCAACTTCATTAATTGAAGTAATATTAGAATTAAAACTTTTATTAAAAGCATCTCCCATTCCAACACCCATAGCCATTCCAATTCCAGCTCCTATAAAATTAGAAGCAACTCCATTTGCATTATTTTTAGCTGCTCCCTCTAATGTATCAAATGATCTTTCTTGTAAATAATTATACCCAACTATATTCATCTCTGCTCTTTTTGCTAATGCTTCTTTTAATCTTTTTACTCCTTGATCTTCTTCTGGAACATTTATATCATTAATATAAAAATTTACTAATGAAATGCCATACTCCTCAAATAATGGTTTCACTATTTTTTGAATATAATCTGATAATTCATTTATATAAGCGTTTATTTCTAAAATACTTATCTTTTTATTAACTACATATGAGGATATAACATCTTTTATCTTTGATAAATAAATTCCTCTAAAAAAATTATTAATTTCATTTCTATCAAAGCTATTTTTAGTTCCAATTAATTTCAAAAAAAAGTCTTTTGAATTTTCTATTTTTATTCCAAACTGACCAAAAGAACGAACAGGTATAAAAATTCCATATTTAGGATCTTGAAGTTGAATAGGAGTAGGAGTTCCCCATTTTATATCTAAATTTACCCTTTTATTGACATACCAAATTTCTACCTTAAATGGAGATTCATTTCCAAAAGGTAAATTTATTATTTTATTTAAAATGGGTATATTTTTAGTTTCTAATGTATATTTTCCTCCTTGAAATATATCACAAATCTTTCCATCTTTAACTAATATAGCTTCTTGAGTTTCATTAACTATCAACTGAGTCCAAGTTCCTACTTCATCTGAAGGATATTTCCAAATAAATTCATTTATATTTCCATTATATTTTACAACATCTACTATACTCATATTTTTTCAATAAATAAAAATTATTTATTTTCCTCCTTTTTATTTAAACTTTTAGAGATATAATATCGAAATATTATATCTCTGTTTTTATTAACTTATTTTAAGAACTTCTATATATCTCATTTCAAATAGAAATTCTTTTCCTTCTTTTTTTGCCTTTAATACAGTGTACAAATCATTTCCTCTTTCAAAAGCTATAGGATATACATCATATAAAGTTTTTTCATAATAAATTTTTAATTTATGATTACTTTTTATAGCATTTTCTACTGTATTAAATAATTCTGTATTAAGCACTTTTTCTCTTAAAAATGGATGTAAATTAGCATAAGTTGAAAATACCTTTCTAAAAAATTCACTCTCTACAGTTTCTTTACTTAATTTAATCATTTCATCAAATAATTCTGTATTTTTATCATTAAGATTAAAATTCCAAATAGTAGTTTTATCTAATACTTTTTTATGTAATCCTTGATTATTTTCAAATCCTAATCTTTGTACAACAATATTTGAAATTCCATCTTTAGATAAATTAAAATATTTGATATCTTGTTTTAAAATTTCTAACACAAAATTTGGAATTGATACCCTCACTCTTTTTCTCAATTTATCATCACACCTTTTTTATAATTACTATAATTATACCTCTTTATCTAAAGTTAAAAAATACGAACATTTTTTTATTTAATAATTTTTTTAAATATTGATAATACTAACTTTATTTGATTAAAATTTCTATTTTTTGTAGTAATTTCTACTACTTTTTTCAGTTTTAAATAATATAATTAAATTCTTCTTTTTTATTTTTTATAATATTCCATTATCTAAGAAGCTATAATGATTTCCTTGTCCTACTATCACATGGTCTACTAAGCTCATATTTAAGTTTTTTAGTGTTTCTTTAATTGCTTGGGTTACCTCTTTATCTTTTACACTTGGTGTTACATCTCCACTAGGATGGTTATGGGATATTACTATTCCCTTTGTAGGATATTTTAATGCTTCTTCTACTATTAATCTTGGATATACTACACTTTTATCTACTGTTCCTTGAAATAGTGTTTTCTCTCCTAAAAGTTTATTATCACAATCTAGGAAGAATACTTTAAATTCTTCATTATTCTTTATTCCTATATTAATATTTAAAAATTCTATTAGTTCTCGCATTGTTCTTATTCTTGTGAAGTCTTTATTTTTTAATTTTTCTTTTCCTATGATATATATAAGATTTTTTAGTTCCTCTATTTCCTCATTGATTTCATAGCTTTTCATCTTATAAACTACTTCATCTACATCTTTACATTTTAAAAATTTTAATATCTTTTCCATAATTTTCCTCCATAATAATAGAGGACTTCCTATTGGAAGTCCTTATTTTCTTCTATATAATATTTATTACTATCATTTTCAAACCTTGACATAGTAATCATATATTCTTCTATAGCTTTTTTGTAATTAGTTACCATAAGAATAAAGTTTTCATATGTTGTTTGTCCATACTCTCTATATTCTCTACAGCAATTATATTTATTTTTTATTTCCTTAAATTCTATGCGATAGTCAGGTGCTTTTCTATTGTCTATATAGAATTTAACAACTTTAGGAGTTAGACTTTGTTTTGATGTAGTTATTAGAACTTTTTTCATTTGTCCTGCAATGGGTTTTACTTCTGCTGTATCCATTTGTACTCTAAAGTTTCTCATATATCCACTTAAAGCTTCTTCAAAATTATTATACTCTGTAATATCATACCCTTTTAGTTTGTATACTCCTAATTGCTTTTCAGCTACTGCTCTATGTAAATAGTATTTCATCTTTATTCTCCTTTCTTTCCATATGTTTTTTATATTCCTCTATTAGTTCCTCAATTCCTGTATAACTATCCACAGTCAAATATTCATATTTTATGTAAAAGTCATATAATCTCGCGAGAGTTATATCTTTTTCTACTTTTTCTTGTGCTTCTAAATAATCGCATACATTATTATAGAAATGGATTTTATAGGATTGATTAAATACTTCCTCAATCCCTTTATCCATAATATTCCTTTTAAATTCCCTATATTCTTCACTAATAGTCATTTTATTTTCCCTCTAATAATCTTTCACAAGTTTTTATTATATTAACATCCCTACTTTTATCCCTTAGGTATTTGATATAGCTTATATCTTTCTTATAGATTTCTTCTAAGGTATATCCTTTATACTTTCCAAAGTCTAATACTAAAGGTTTATCTTCTGTTTTATCAGGTAGTTTTTCTTTTTTAGGTTCTTTATCATTTAATTCTAACTTTGGAGTAGTTGCAAACACAAATCCTTTTCCTTGGGGTTTTATAGGAAACCAACTATTTCTAGCGTTATATAAATATCTTCCTATTCCAAATCCACTACTTGCTACTCGCTTAAAAGCACTTGATATTCCACCTTTTATACTTTCATAATCAGTTGTAGAAGCTCCATCCTCTTTAGAAATCCATTCATTATTTATTCTAATTGATAAAGTACATAGAAATCCTCCTTGTATTTCCTTGTAAGCTACTTTCCAATTCTCTACTCCTAATACTTCATCTAATCTATTTTGAATTGCTCTTGCTTGAACATAAGCAAGAGCCAATCCCATAGTTTTATCTGTATTTGTCGCACCAACTCTAAATTCTAAATCTTCTTCTGGGAAATGTTCCCTTAATTTATTCAATAGTTCTGTCATACTTTTCCCCCTTTTAATATTCACTAGGATACATAATAGTCCAAACTTCTCCATATGTAGGGTCTATACTTTTTACTGCCCATACACTACATTTTTGATTATTCTTATATCCTAAAGGTATTTGTTCTATTCTTTCAGGTACTTCTTGTTTATTTATCATAGTAGTTTCTTGAAGATTAAATATTTGTAAATCGTCTATATCTTCCTTATTCTCATTTCTTAATATTGTACCTACTACACAAGCTAAATTTCTTAAATCTAATTCCTCTCTTATTCTTCTAGTTGTAAATATGTTTGCCATTATTTTTCCTCCTCTAATAAATCTATTAATCCTTTTTTATCTTCGCCTAATCCATATAGGAATTGCTCAAATGATGATAAGGCTACATCAAAAGCTTCATCAATTCTTACATTATTATTTTTCCATAAAGCTATATATTTATATTTTCCACTTATGTCTAAATTAAAATAGGAACCATATAACATGGCTCCTAGTTCTGCTTCAACTTCCTCTTGATTCATATTCTTTTTTTCTTTTACATCTTCATCAAAATGATTTAAGTAATGAGTAAACTCATGTATTAAAGTTCCACTCATAGCTACAAATTTATCTTTTTTTAATGTAATAGTCTTTCCATCAGTCATTCCCCTTGATGTTCTATCATCTAATTCTTTTTGGATATTTACTGGTAAATACTGTTCTACTATTTCCTTACTTTTATTAAATAGTTTTGTAATTCCATATTTGCTTTTTCCTATCTTCATTCTAGTATCTATTGTTGGTATTTCTACTGCATTTTCTGTAGGAATAGTATGTTTAATATCAAATACATTAGCATATCTAAATCCATAGATTTTTTCCTTTTCTTCTCCATTAACTTCTTCTTTTTTAAATAATGGAACTAATATTTTAATGGCTTTCGCACCCTTTTTAATGTTATATCCCATCTCTTTCCACTTTTGAAATCCAGCGACCATTGTTGCTGTTTTATCTTGTTTATAGATAAGGATGTTATTTCTAATACTATAGCTATAGAAGTTATTTTTTCTAAATTCTATAAACTCTTTTAGTTCTTGTGAGTTCTTTAAGAAATCTTCTATCTTATCATTTATATCATTTTTTAATTCTTCAATCTTATTTATAAAGTTTGAATATTCCTTCATTCCAAATTCCTCCTTTTTTATTAAAATTACCCCGTTTTTTCTAAAAACTATATCTATTTTTATCTTTCAGGAAATAGGAAAGCCTTATTTTTACTAGAGTTATAAAATCCTACAATTTCCTAGAAAATCCTAGTTTTTCCTAAAAATCCCTTTAATAATCCTGATATTTTCCTCTTTCCTTATAATTTTCCCTAAAAATTCCTCTTCATATCCTTCTTGGATTTTTAATATTTCCTCTGTAATTTCTTTCATCATCTTATCTGTAATGAATAGTTAGTTACTATTCTCGCTCCTTTTAATTCTCCATGTTCTTTTAAATATTCCTTTATTTTTTCTTTATCTGCTTTTACTTCCTCTGTTACTTTTAGAAATTCTTTAGGTAAAACTGACATATCATATACATCTACTTTATCAGGATTTTTTCTTATTCCATAAGCTCCTAAATCTGTTTCTATTTTCTTTTTATCTAGGAACTGCATAATCCCTATAAGGTAGTTTTTAAGATTCTCTATTTTCTTAGTTTTCTTCTTACTTATATCTAGTAATCTATCTGATTCTTCCTTTGCTGATTTACTTTCAAGTTCAAGATTTCTAATATATTTGATAATATTAGAACTTTTCCCAGAAAGTTCATCTTTTAAATAATCCATAATCATATTATAGTTTTCTTTATCTAGTTCAGTACCATCAGAATCTAAGAATATATCTAGTGTTTCAATCATTGCTCCAGCTATTTCATACATTTTCATAAATATCATCTCCTTTTAATTTTTATTAGTTAAATCATCAATAGCCTTAATAGTAGTTCCTACAATTACTAAAATTCCTCCAATAGTTCCTAACATATAATCACTCCTTTCAAATAATACAAAAAGCCTAATCCAATTAAGGACTAGGCTTAATAATCAAGTTTTTTCTATTATTATTTCTTTATGTACACTTTATAATATATAATTAGTTTTAAAATAAATAATTAATAGTTGATGCTTTTCCTATTAGATTAAAGTCATTTTCTAATAAAATAAAAGTAAAAACATGAGTACATACTGTATTAGGATCAGTAATAAAATCTCCTAATAAAATTTGACTTTCAAAAACATAAAAATTATTATTTTCTATATTTTTTATTTCTAAAAGTTTTACTAAACAATAATAATCATTACTTATTAAAATTTCATTATTTAGTAATTCTTTTGAAGTAGAAATATATTGTTTTTTTATAATCTTACTATCCCTATCTTTATTTGTACAAAGATTTAATGATATATTTTGAATATTCTTTAATATTATTTTTTTATTCAAATATATAATAAAATCTTTTCCTATACTTCCTGTAAAATCTTCAACTTCACTTAAAATAACATTTATTTTCTCAGATTTAACTCTCGTTAACTCTATATTTTTTAATATTTTTTCTTTATATACAAAATCTTCAATATTCATTTTTTCATAAAAAATAATAGCTTTATCAGAATAATTATTTCTTATACTATCTCTTATTTTATATTTTAAATATATGTAATATAAATTAGAAATATATTGAATAGTGTCACTAGTATTTTTTAAATAAACTTCTGAAAAGTTTTTTATTGATGAATCATTAAGAAGTTTAGCACCTGACAAATATTTATTATATTCTTGTTGACTAGCAAAAGAATCTTTTAAAACTTTATCTAATTTTTTCTCTTTTTTTATCAATTCATCTAAAGCAATTACTGTTTGAGTATATGAAAAACAACTCATTCTAAGTGGAGTTGTTAAATAAAAACTTAATGATACGCACTCAAAAGTATAGTTTCCTTTTAATTTAAATAATAAACATTTTATTAATTCTTTTTCTAGTATATCATAATCAATTTCAACAGTTTTTAATTTTTTACTAAGAATTGGAAGTATTTTAAATTTATTTTTAGTATTACTTTTTAATCTTAAATTAGTCATATATATTTTTTCTAAAATACATATTGAATGAATTATAGCTCGTACTAATCTATCAGTATCTGCTAATAATATCTTCATATCCTCAATTTTATTAATATATTCATTATAAATTTTAATTAACTCTTCTAATTCTTCTAAAGTTAATATTTCAATTTGTAAGTAATATAAAGATTTCAAAATAATTTTTTCTATTTCTTCTATTTTTAATTTATCTTCATATTCTTGTCTTTTCATGTCTAGTTCTAGTCTTATCTTTTTATGACTATTCTTTATTTCTTTATCGGTTAATTTATTGGTTATTATCTCAAAGTTATTTTCCTTTTGTTCTTTTGGATAAGATATTACAGTATTATAACGCATTACTTTATTATACTTTTTATCTATATCTTCAATCTTTTCAACTTGAATATTTGACATCAATTCACTTTCAAAATTTTTTAAAAAATTTTGAAAACCCTCTTTTGAAATTGAATTACATTTTTCTGCCTTTAATTTAATAAAATTATAGTTATATCTTTTTAAATACATTTCTTGTAATATATTATCAACATCCACTTTATTTAAATCAAATCCTAGCACTTCTGTTTCTTTTAAAATAATTTTATCTTTAAAAAATGTTTTTTTAAACTTAAGACTCACTAATATTAATTCCCTTATTTTTCCATTTATTCCATTAACAATTCCACTATTTGTAGTAAAAAAAATACGTTTCATTAAAATTACTCCTTCTTTGTAATAATAAAAAGACTATGTCCAACTCTTAAAAATTTCTTGTAAAATACAAGTATAAAAAATCAATTCTAATTAGAAAATTACTTATTTAATTATAACAAAATTTATTTTTTCAATAAAGTAAAAAATTATATTAACTTACTTACTAACACAATAAAATTATTAACAAGGAGGAAATAATGGAAAAAGTAGAAAAAGAAAAATTAATAAAGTTATGTTCAGTATTAAATGGTTTTAATTGTTTACAACTAATATATGGAAAAATATATAAAGTTTCCGAACTAACAATTTTGTTAGAAAATTCTAACTATATTATTTTAGGTACTGGAGTTATTGAGAGTAAAAATTTAGATAAATTGGAAGGACAAGAAAAATTGAAATATATAGAAGAAAACATTATTCAAATCCAAACAGAAGAGGAATTTCAAGCTTTTAAAGAAAAATTAATACTCGAAAAAAAAGAACATGCCCAACAAAAGGAATTTTCGGAAAAGCAATGGGAAACTATATTAAAAAATACTATAGAAGAAAACACTTCTAAAAACACCTCATCTGAAGAAAAGAATAGAATCTTTAAAATAGTTGTAAATTGTCCAGTAAAAAAAGAGGAAATAAAACCCTATTATTGGGAAGTATTTGATATCGTAGGAACTGCAGAAAAAACTAGAAATATATTTAATGCTAAAGATGGGATAAAACTTAATAAAAATGATTTCCCACAAAAAAATAGAGAAAATAAAGAGGAGGAAAATTAAATGAAAACACTTTCTGTTAGCGAAAGAATAAAAACAATGGATAGAAAAGATTTAGAGGATATAGTTTTAAAATTAATAGAAAAAAATGAAGAAAAAAGAGAGGAATTACCATATGAAATGATAGATTTAATTAAAAAGAAACCTTCATTTCCAATATTTACTTCTTCTATAGAGAAAAAGTTACGCCATGATGATGAAATAGTATCTAGTAATAATAGTTTTAAAGCTTTTATAGATACTGATATCTCTACAAAAAAATGTGGAATAATTCTTAAAGTCAAAGATTATGATATAGAATTCCTCCTACCTCTTCCAGATAAAATAAAAAAAGAGTTTTGTTTAAATATTAAAACAGGTATTTATACTTGTGAAGGGGAAATTAGATATACTCCAGAAATGAATATCTTTACAGTTCATTATCTTAAAATTTATAGTTATTATGATATATTTAATACTTGGAATAATATGATTTCTAATACTGATAGAACAATTAAATCTAGAATGGATTTAATCATTTCAAAGTTTGGACTCGAACCGAATAATTTACTATATATGGAGAAAATAGTATTCTTACTACGGTTAGTTCCTTTAGTTGAAAAAAAGTATTTAATGGTAGATATTTCAAAAAGAGAAATAGGAAAAAGCTATATATACTCTATGTTAAATTTCAACTTATATACTAATCGTGTAACTAGAAGTACTGCATTTGTAGATGGAAGAAATGGAAAAGAAGGTGACTTCTTCTTAGAAAATCCTGTTTACATAATTGATGAAATAGGAAAGATTAAGGATTTAGAACTAATAACATCAATCCAAGTTTTTAAAAATGGTGATAAAAACGAAGGAACTATTCAAACTGGAAAAGGTAATAAAAAATCTAGTAATTCAATTATTTTATTAGGAAATCCTAAAATTACTGTTGATTTTAATAGAATATTTAAAACTAAAACTAATATATTTTCTAATACTATAATTGATAAAAATGAAGATAGTACAGCATTTTTAAGTAGAATTGATAGTTTAATTCCATCTTATGGCTGTCGTGCTTTTAATTCTTCAATGTTAAACAAAAATGGTAAAGATGAAGAATTTATAGATATATTTAAGAATGCTTTATCAACATTAAGAGAAAAAGAGTTGAATATTTCTGAGTTCTTAAAAAAATATAATTTACCTTCATCTTTCAATAGTCCTAGAGAAGAGATTGCTATTTTTAAAACTTTAGAAGGATTATTAAAACTTTTATACCCTGAAGTGTATATAGAAAATAATAATAACAATCTCTTACAAGGAATCTTAGATTTGCTATTATTAATTGCTATCCAAGTTCGACAAACAGTAAATAATCAAATAGCGATAATAGAAAAGAGAGAATTAGGAAATATTATTGATTATTCTTGTGATATTAGAAATATCTATTTTAATTCTTTTAATGCTCAATATCTTTGTACACCTCATAGAATATTTATAAATGAAGGTACAACAATAAGAAAGATTCCACTTGATACAGTAGGAATTATGCTTAATAAATTAGAGATAAACTACTTAAAACAAAGGAATTATTACTTTGAAGAATTAGGAATTGGTGAATTGAGACATTATTTAAATGTTGTATCTGAATTTGATAATAATCCTATGTTTAATCATTTAACTGGTAGTATAGAATATTCTAAAAACTATAACTTTATAAAAACTTATTCTCTAGTTAATTTTTAATTAATTATATATCATAATATGAATATTATATAATGGAGGGATAAAATTATGGAACTTAAGAAAATAGAAGATATTAATAAGAAAATGATAATTAAGAAAGAGGTATATATAAGTATTCAAGAAGAGGAAATAAATAGTGATATTTTGATATCTAGATTAGCTAAAGATTTATTTGGAGTGTAATTATTTAGAATGAGAGAGGGAAACTTTCCTCTCTCAAATTTAAAACTATAAAAATTATGGAGGTAAAAAATATGAAGAAAGCAGTAGCATATTGTAGATTTAGTTCAGATAATCAAAGAACAGAAAGTATATTAGCTCAAGTAAGAGCAATAGAAGACTATTGTAAAAAAGAAGGTTTCACTTTAGTAAAAATCTATAAAGATGAAGCTATATCTGGTACATCTACTGACGACAGAGAACAATTCTTAGAAATGATAGCTGATTCTAAAAAGAAAGAATTTAACTATGTTATAGTACATAAATTTGATAGATTTGCAAGAAATAGATATGATCATGCTATTTATGAAAGGGAATTAAATGAAAATAATGTAAAACTTATATCAGTATTAGAGCAATTAAATGATTCTCCTGAAGCAGTAATTTTAAAATCTGTACTCACTGGAATGAATGAATATTATTCTCTTAATCTTGCTAGAGAAGTTAGAAAAGGACAAAAAGAAAATGCATTAAAATGTATTCATAATGGAGGAATACCACCACTTGGCTATAATTTAACAAATGAGAAAACTTACATAATTAATGAAACAGAAGCTCAAGCTGTTAAGTTAATATTTAAAATGTATCTTGAAGGAAGAGGATATTCTTATATAGCTGATGAATTAAATTCTCTAGGATTTAAAAACAAATTAGGAAAACCTTTTAAAAAATTAAGTATAAGAGATACTCTAAAGAATGAAAAGTATTCTGGAATATATACCTTTGGAAAAAAAGATAAAAAAGGAAAACTTACAGGTAAAGAAATAAAAATAGAAAATGGAATACCAGCTATTATATCAAAAGAAGATTTTGAAAAGGTACAAATAAAACTAAAAAGAAGAATTAGAAATACAACAGGTCGTTCAACTGCATTAACTCCTTATCTTTTAACAGGATTATGTATGTGTGGAGAATGTGGAGGAACTTATTCTGGAGGATATAGAACTGTTAATAGAAACAAGACTATTTACTATGGATACCAATGTAGAAATAGAAAAGATAAAATAACTAATTGTAAAAATACTCCTATAAGAAGAGAATTATTAGAAAAACTTATCATTTCTATTTTAAAAGAAAATATATTCTCTGCTCCACAAATAGATATAGTTGCAGAAAAAGTTTTCTCTTATATAAAAAATTCTTTAAAACAATCTAATACAGAAATTAAAAAAATAGAAAAAAATATATCAAAACTTCAAGAAAAATTAAGTAAATTATTAGATTATTCATTAGATGGAATAATTTCAGATTGTGAATATAAAGAAAAAAAAGAAAAAATAGATATGGAAATATTATCTTTAAAAGAAAAAAAATTAGAATATAGTAATTCAGCTAAAATAATAAGTAAAGAACAAATAAAAAATCATCTTATTGAACTAGGACAAAATCTAGATTCAAAAGATGATACTCTTATTCAAATTATTATTCAAACATTTGTAAAAAAAATTATTATCCATAGAACAGAAATCACAGTAGAAATACGTTTATTTCCTGGACTGGACATGGTTAATAATGGTGGAGATGACGGGAATTGAACCCGTGTCCAAAACAATAAGCACCATAAGCTTCTACAAGCTTAGTCTGTTATTAAATTTTGCAATAGTTACTCCCACAGACAGGGCTAACTAAAGCTATCCTCTAAAATGTCCCTAATTGTTTAGAGAAATCACAATAGGTAATCTGTGTATTGGTAACACCTCGAAAGTTTTCTCCCACAGAACAGAAAAAACAGAGGTGAGCTGACAACTAAGCAGCTAAAGCGTATTCGTTATTTCCATCTAAACGATGAGTTGATCTCTCACAGCGATCATCCTGGCCTGCTACCTATGACCTCATGGCCCTGTCGAAACCTTTGCATCCCCACATATAATTTAGAAATATATTATACTATTTTTAATTTTTTTTGTCAAATAAATTATATTAAGCACATTATAAGTAAAAATAAAAATTTTTCTAATTTTATTTTAAAGAAAATTGATTTTTATTTTCATCATAAAAATAACCATTTTTTTCAAAATGCTCTATAAGTTCATTTTTATCAATATCCATATCTTCACATAAACTATCAAGTGATGAATAAAAATCTCTCAATTTCATATTTATCATACTATAAGCTATATTTATATCCATTTTTATAAAATTCATTTTATTTTTCTCCTTTTAAAAAACTGCTGATTAAATATAATCAGCAGTTTTTATTATAATATTATAAATTTTCTTTTATTTTTAAAGTAGCTTCATCAATAGCATAAGGAATGAAATCTTCTAATTTCATAGTTTTTTGGTCTTTTTCTCCAAATCTTCTTACATTAACCTCTCTATTTTCAGCTTCAGCTTTTCCAATTACAAGTTGCATAGGAATTTTATATTTTCCATTTGCTTCTCTAATTTTGTAACCTATTGTTTCAGCTCTATCATCTAATTCTACTCTTATATTTTTATCTTCTAACATAGCCATAACTTCTTTTGCATATGGAACTACTTCATCATTAAGAGTTAATATTTTAACTTGAGTAGGTGCTAACCACATAGGGAAAGCTCCAGCATAGTGTTCTATTAAAATTCCAATAAATCTTTCTATTGAACCATAAACAACTCTATGAATCATTACTGGTCTATGTTTTTCTCCATCTTCACCAATGTAGTTAATATCAAATCTTTCTGGTAAGTTGAAGTCTAATTGAATTGTTCCACATTGCCAAGTTCTTCCAATAGCATCTTTAATTTTGAAGTCTAATTTAGGTCCATAGAAAGCTCCATCACCAGGATTTAATTTATAAGGAACACCTATTTTTTCTAAAGCTCCTTTTAATCCAGCTTCTGCTTTATCCCAAATTTCTTGAGCTCCAATAGCTTTTTCTGGTTTTGTTGATAATTCTATTGAATAATCAAATCCAAATATTCCTCTATAGAATTTATCTATTAATTGTACGACTCCTATAATTTCATCTTGAATTTGGTCTGGAGTCATAAAGATATGAGCATCATCTTGAGTAAATGCTCTAACTCTCATTAATCCATGTAAAGCTCCTGAGAATTCATGTCTGTGTACATGTCCTAATTCTCCAACTCTTTCTGGTAAATCTTTATAAGAGTGAATTTTGTTTTTATAAGTTATAACTCCACCTGGACAGTTCATTGGTTTTATAGCAAAATCTGTTTCATCTATTGAAGTAGTATACATATTTTCTCTATAGTTAAACCAGTGTCCTGAAGTTTCCCATAACTCTTTATTTAACATTGTAGGAGTTTGAATTTCAACATATCCAGCTTTTTTATGCTCTCTTCTCCATAAGTCTATTAAAGTATTTTTTAATACCATTCCTTTTGGTAAGAAGATTGGGAATCCTGGTCCATATTCACTTACAAAGAATAATTCTAACTCTTTTCCTAATCTTCTGTGGTCTCTTTTTTCAGCTTCTTCTAAGAATACTAAATAATCTTTTAATTTATCATTATTTGAAAATGCTAAACCATATATTCTTTGAAGCATTTTATTTTTTGCGTCACCTCTCCAGTAAGCTCCAGCAACTGATTTTAATTTGAATGCTTTAATATATGATGTTGATGGAACATGAGGTCCTCTACAAAGGTCCATAAACTCTCCTTGTTTATAGAAAGAAAGTTCATCTCCTTTTGCAATTTCTTTTATAATTTCAACTTTATAAATTTCTCCTAACTCTTCAAAATGTTTTATAGCTTCCTCTCTAGTCATCATAACTCTTTCGATTTTTAAATCTTCTTTAGCTATTTTTTTCATTTCAGCTTCAATTTTTTCTAAGTCTTCTGGAGTAAATTGTTCTTCTGAATCAAAGTCATAATAGAAACCATTTTCTATAGCTGGTCCTATTGTTACTTTTGTTCCTGGGAATAATCTAACAACTGCTTGAGCCATTAAGTGGGCTGCTGAGTGTCTAATTATATGTTCTCCCTCTTCTGTATCCATAGTTATAAATTCTACTTTTGCATCATGGTCTAAAACATAAGACATATCTTTTAGTTCTCCGTCAACTTTAGCAGCAACAGATTTTTTTACTAAAGAATTACTTATAGATTTAGCTATGACAAACATATTTTCTGCTTTTTCAAATTCTTTTATGCTTCCATCTATTAATTCTACTTTCATTTTTTTCTCCTTCTATAAAATTTTCTTAAATTTTTATTTTTATTCAATATCTTCTACTTCTATTCCACTAAGAATGCTTCCATCTGGAGATAATTTTCCATTTTCTCCTCTATCATTTTTAGCACCAATACTAAAGATTGTATTATCAGGGAAAGTAAGAAGTGTAAATTGAAGAGCCGCTCTCCATTCATAATCTCTTGTTGAAATACTGTAATCTCTTATGTATGCAACAGACCACTCATAGTATCCCATCTCTTTTCCAATTTCAATTCCTGCTTCATCTATAAAGTTATTAACTTCTCTTATTGTATCATCATTATCATAGAATTGAATATACATCTTAGTTCTCCATCCTTCACTAGGTTTTCCTATTTTAGCATGGAAACTAAATTCATGTTCTTTTTCATTTACTTTTCTAATACCATTGTTAAAGTCAGCAGTTTCAGAATAAGTATATCCAAGTCCAACTCTATTTTGAGAATAGAATAATCCTGCCTTAAACTCTTTTAGAGCATCCCAATAATCTCCAGAAATTTTATCATCCTTATTTCTTTCAAGAGATAAATAGAAATCTAAACTTCTCTTATAATCTCCATAATAATTTATTCTTTCATCAATTGATTTTCCTAAATTAAACATTGTAGTTCTAGCTTCATTTCTTTCAAAAATTTCTCTCATTCTTGAAATATCCATTGGAGTTACTTCATCTTTAGATTTTCCAAACTCTTTACTTGCATAATATCTTAATTCATCTTCTGATAATCTCTTATCTTTAAAACTATATCTTAAAGAAATTATATCACTATTATATTGAGTATTCATTTCTGTGTTAACATTATTATAGGCATTAGGTACATAATTTCCTTGATAATCTCCATAAGTTACACTTGTAAAGTGTTGTACATCAGTTCCTGTTTGATATGCTACTGTATAAAGTCTATTTTTTATATCTAAAACTTCTCTATTACCTATATTAGCTTTATCTGTACCCTCTGTATATTGTAATGTAAGTTTTTTATCCTTACTAAATGAATAAGTATATCCATAAATATTTTCTCTAATTTCTTCATCTAAATCAAATAAATTATTACTAGAATCTTTTATTGAATCTAAAGCTAAATAATCAATACTTTGATTTTTATAATAGAATGAATGATTTCCTTTATACAAAGCTACACCATAATCTTTATTTGATAAATCATTATAATTCTCATTATCTAAAGAATTATAATCATATGGTTTTTTATATGAGTATCTATCATTTTCATTATAGTAGAAAGATACAACTTTTTCATTATTATATTTAAAGTCTAAAGTATTTTTTAAGCTATCAAAAGCCTTATCATTTGAATATGCTTTTTCAGCCTTTTCATACTCTCCACTATAAACAGTTTCTAATTTTCCTGTTGTTATTGAAAAATCTTCATTAAATTTTAAAGTACTATTTTTATTAATAAGTCTTCCATACTCTTGAGAATCTTCTCCATCATATGTATAATCTTGATAATAAAAACCTAATTTATTTTCAAAATTTTCACTAGAAATATCATAATTGATTTTACCACTATATTTTGTCATTGAATCATCATTTATAGTTCCCTTACCATCTGTAAAGTCATCTTTTCTAATATCTCCATAAATATCTATATTTCCTACTTTTCCTAAAGAGATATCTTCTTTAGATAATCCTAAACCATAGAAATCAGATTCATTTTCAAAAATTCTAGAAGTTCCATCATAGCTTCCCTCTCTAGTTTCAATAGTTTCCTTATAATTTCCACCAAAGAAAGATACATCAAATATTCCAGAATAAATATCTACAGTTGCTTTATTTTCCTCTATTTCTTCATAAACAGTATTTTCATATTTATTATATTGACTAACTCTATTATTTCCAAAAACTTTTTCTCTGAATGGGTCATTATTTTGATTTAATTTTTTCTCTGAATAATCATGAGTTAAAGTAAGTTTAGCATCTGTATTTCCAACAAAATCATACTCTCCAAAAGATGCACCATATTTTTGAGAATTATACTCATCATATTCTGCTACAGTCCAAGGAGTATAAGTTATTTTTAAATTTGGAATTAAATATTCAGTTAAATCTCCTAAGTTAGGGTTTCTTTCCCAAGAGTTAAGTTTTCTAAATTTATCTCCATTTACTTCATCAAAATATAAAGATACTTTATTTTTCTTATCAGTAAATCCAAATCCGAAATCTTCTCCTCTACTTCTATCATCATTTATATTAGAACCCTTATCCATATCATATAAATAATTATAGTATGTAGTAAAAGTAAATTTTTCATTATCTTGTGTAAGTTTTACATTTGAAAATAAGTCATTATCTATTTGAGAGGTAAATCCCATATCATTAATTTGGTCTGAAACTATATATTTATAAGCCTCTTTATCATCAGTTAATTTAACTTTTGCTTCAAGTGATATATCTTGATTTTTTCCAAGTTTTGATAAAGATGTATCAAGTGTATAGAAATTTGAATAATCTCCTATATCTGGAATATCTCCTAAAACTCCTTTTTTTAAATTTCCATCTTTATCATAGTGATTAAACTTACCTTGAGAATCATAATCTTCTATAACATCTTTTAAAGCATCATTCATATTATAAGTTAAACTTTGGAATCCAAAATCGAAATGACCTTTTTCACCATTATATTTATGAGTATACTCTACATCCCATCTATCATCAAAACTTTCATCTTCTCTTCCAATGTCATTTTTCTTATTATCATCTTCTTTTCTCCAAATAAGAAAATCTGTGACATTTAATTTTGATTCTCCAAGATTATCAAACTTATACCAATTTTCCCATCTTCCAATTAATATTCCCATTTCGTCAGCAAACTTTGGAGCAAATCCACCTCTGAATTTTTTATTTTTACTTTCGTAAAGAGTTCCCCATGCTATATTCCAACCATATTTTTCATCAGTTCCCCATTCTGGAAATAATGGAACTTCAGAACCTTGTCTTATATTAAAACGGAACCATGGAAATTTATAAGGAAAGATATTAAAATCTTGAATATATAAATCAGCACCTTTTAAGGTTACTTGCTTATCTGGTTCAATATAGATACTATCTAAAGTTAAATAATATCCTAAATTTTTTCTGTTTCTATTGGTATTTACTTTTGGGTCAGTTGTTAACCAGGCATTCTCTACTGTTATTTTTTCATCTTTTATAACAGTTTTTTGTCCACCAAAATATATTTTGTCATTTGGTTTTTCTGCTCCTGTTGCTTGACCAATTTCCAGCCAACTAAAACTTTCACCAAATAAACCATCTCTATTTTTTGTAGATAATTCAGCATTTTTAGCTTCTATTTTAAAATTTCCAGAAATAAAATTGGTTTCTAAAGTAAAGTCTTTATTAATATATATTTTTTCAGCCTTTTCATCTCTTCTAGCATCATAAACTTTAAGAGTAGCATCTCCATAATTAATATCTATCCCTTGAGTAGCTTGAATTTGTCCTGTAGTCAAATCAATTTCTACTTCATTTTCATTAGGATTAATATCATTTGAAAAAGATTTCATTCCTATTAAAGCAAGAGCTAATATTAAATAATATCTTTTTTTCATAAAAAATCCCCTTTTATTGTTATCCATACTATTGAATTATATCATAATTAAGATTTTTTTTATATATCATCTATAAAATTTCTTAAAATTATTTTTCCTTTTCTCTCTCTGCTTGTGATTTACTTAAATATACAGGTTCCATTGTGTAGATATTATCTTCTCTGTCTTTAGAAATTTCACATAAAACTCCTGCTCTAGGTAGATTTAAAGAGTTATTTGCAAAAATACAATTATCTTTTCCAACAATCTCCTCAATCAAACTTCTATATCTTATAGCTCCATCACCTAAATAAAGAGTTTTTTTATTTTTTCTAGTTTCTAAATATTCTCTTAATTCTCCAACTTTATATTCTTCTAATTGTTTTAAAGCTTCATTTTCATACTTAAAACTACAATAATATCCTCTTTCTTTTCTAGCATCTATTATTGAACAAATTTCATAATCATTATTTGTAGAATTTCCTGCAATAATATCAAGTTCATTAACTCCAACTATTTTACAATTATTTGCAAAAGCTAATCCTTTGGCAACAGCTACACCTATTCTTATTCCTGTAAAAGAACCAGGTCCTATACTTACAGCAATTTTATCTATATCTTTTATATCAACCTCTAAAAGATTTAATAAATTATCAACCATTACCATAATATTTTCAGAATGAGTTTTATTAATGTTTACCGTTATTTCTCCTAGCAATCCTTTTTCATCAGAATACACTCCTATACTTCCAACATTTGTAGAAGTATCAATTCCTAAGATTAACATAATTTAAACAACTCCTTTTCTCTTGCTTTATTTCCAATAAAAGAAATATTTAATTTTCTTGTACCCTCATCAAAATATTCAAATTTTATTTCAATATATTCTTTTGGAAGTTCTGACTCAATTATATTAGCCCATTCTATTAAAACTACTCCATCACCATTTATATAATCTTCATAACCTACTTCATAAATTTCTTCTGGGGTAGATAATCTATACACATCAAAATGATAAAGAGGAAATTTTCCAGAAAAATATTCTAACACATAGTTAAAAGTTGGACTTTTTAAATTTTCTGTAACACCAAATTCTTTTGCAAAATTTTGGCTAAAAGTTGTTTTTCCTGTTCCTAAATCTCCAATTAAAGCAATAGTATCTCCAGGTACAACATAATTTGCCAATTTTTTAGAAAAATCATTTATTTGAGCAAATGACATTATTTTTTCCATATACATCCCTATCCTTGAATTTTTTTTACTATATTTGTAGTAGATTTTCCCTCTACAAAAGATAAAATTCTAACTTCTCCACCATAACTTTCAACTATTTTGGTTTCAGGAAGGTCATCTTTCGTATAATCTCCACCTTTTACATGAATAGATGGTTTTAAACAAGCAATTAATTCTTCTGGGGTATCCTCTTCAAAAATTACAGTAAAATCTACTGCTTTTAGTCCCCCTAACATTTCTGCTCTATCATATTGATTATTTATTGGACGAGATTCTCCTTTTAATTTTTTTACAGAACTGTCTGAATTAACTCCTACAATAAGTATATCTCCTTGTCTTTTAGCTTCATTCAAATATCTTAAATGACCTACATGTAAAATATCAAAACATCCATTTGTAAAAACAACTTTTTTATTTTGAGTTTTTAACATTTCTACTAATTGTTTTCCAAATTCTCTGTCTATTAACATTTCTCCTCCTTGAAACACATTTTTTAGAAAAACCTTTATCCTTTATTGTACCATAATATTAAAAATTATAAAACTATTTTTACAAAATAAAATTTATAATTTTAAGAAATAAAATGAAATAATTTTTATTTCACAAAAATTTTTAAAATTTTCTCTTTAATTTTTTTACTTTTTAATGTATTATATAGTTATAAGAATTTTTTTTGAAATAAAGGGGGACTTATGGAAATTTTATCTAAATTGGGATTTAAAAAAGTAGGCGAATGGAAAAAATTACAAAATAATCTATATTTTGATGTTAATGACTTTAAAAAAGAAAATAAAGTTGTTTTTGCTTTTGTTGTGAATTCTTTTGTAAAATTTATTTCAGCTACTGAAGATGTTTTAGAATTTGCATTAAATTGTTATGTGTCTCCAAAAGAATTTGAAGGAGAAGAAGTTAGAGTTAAAGAACTTATTTTAAAAACATTGGATAATGGCCCTGTTGAAATTTATGCTTTAAAAAACACTAAATTTTTTGGTTTTAAAACTAGATTTGATAAACAAGATATACTTAAACTTATAAAAGAATTTAATGCTGATTGGAATGACGAAAATCTTGTAGACCGTATGAAAAAAATAGTTGGTAAAGACAGAGTAGCTATTCAAAAAGATGTTGAGGAAAAAGAAAAAATCCAAACTATTATTGAAGAGAAACCTGAAATGAAAGAAGTTTTAAAACCTGAAAAAACTAAAAAAGAATATGAATCATATATTTTCATTTTAGGAAAAAGTTATCTTGATAGAGGATTTTTCAATTTAAAAACTTCTCACTCTCATTTAGTTGCTGGAGATAAAGATGAAATCCAAATAGTCGTTGGAGAAAAACAAGTTATCTCTGGTAGAATAAGTAGGACAGCAAACTCTTCTGGTACTCCTAGAATCATTGGAAATAAACCTTTAAAACTTTGGTTTACAGAACATTCAGAAGTTAATGGTGAAATAAAAATAACTTTCATCAATAAGAAAAAAATTAAGCTTGAAGCTTTGAATAAATAATTAAAATATGAGGTTATTGTATTTTTTATAATAGCCTCTTTTTCTTATTTAAGTTTTATTAAAAAAGAGGGCTGTTACAAAAATTTTGTAACAGCCTTTTATTAATTTTATTCTGGAACTATCATTACTATACAAGGAGCATGTTTTACTACATAACTAGTTACAGAACCAATCATACGAGTAAGTCCTTTCTTAGTAGATTTAGTCATTATTATAATATCAACTTTATTCATTGAAGCTGATTTTAAAATTTCTTTTCCTGGCTCTACAAATCCAACTTCACAAGCAACTTTATATCCCTCTAACTGTCTTATAGCTGGTGCCACTATCTCTTGCATCTCCTTTTCAGCTTCTAAAAAATCTTTTTCTTCAATAAAAAGCTTAGCATCTTCTTTAACATACATCAATATTAGCTCTATCTCATCAGTAGTATAAAGATTTTTTACTAAATCAATAGAATGCATACTTCTTTCTGTTCCATCTAACGGTATAAGAATTTTTTTCATAATTAACCCTCCCTTTAAACAACAGATAATAAATAATTTTTATTATTTATTTTTCTATATTAGACTCTTATTTCCTTTATTTTTCTAAATATTATTTTTAACAGCCATGAAATATCCTATTGAATATGTTAAATTTCTCTCTTGATAAGATTTTATCTTGTTTACAGAAGTCTTTGTATTTTTTAAACCTACTCCTGTTCTTTTTATATGTTTTAAAGCCTCTAATGGAGTAAAAAAATTTAGAATCTTTTTTTCTCTAAAATATTTAATATCCGTAAAATATTTTTCCAATATTTTTATAATGTCCTCTTGAGTTTTATATTTAAGTCCAACTCCAAAATGATTTTGAATCTCCTTTAAATTCCCATCAATATACATTGAAAAAAATAATTTATCAGTTTTTCTAGAAATATTTTCTACCAATTTTTCAAAATCATCTATCCATTGAAAACTAGAGCTTGAAATTATAATATCATAATTTTCATTTATAGAGTTTACCATATCTCCTACAATGAAATTATTATATTCAATATCCTTAAAATAATTTTTTGTGTCATAATAATCATTTAAATCTAAAATATTTATTTGAAATTTTTCTAAAACCTCTCTTGTAAAAAGTCCTGTTCCACAACCTAATTCAAAAACTTTATTAAATTTTTTTTCTTTAATATTTTCATCCATTATATCAACTAATTTTTTAGCTACTTCTTTTTGGATTAGTGCATTACTATCATATGTTGAAAAATTCTTTTCAAAATTCATTTTATCCCTCATCAATATTTATAATTTTTTCCCAACTATCTAAATAATAAAAAGGAAAGTGAGAAATAGGTAATTTTATAATATTAGTTTTTTCTTTTTCATAAAATTTTATTTGATTTTTAGTTGGTATTGTAATATCTTTTTCTCCAATTATTGCAGTTGAAATATAATTATTTTGTGGTCTATAATTTTCCTTTAAATATTTCAATTCTTCTATTAAATTCTCAATATTTTTTTCATTACTTTTGCTTTTATATCCTATATTTATATAAAATTTTTCAATATTTTTTTCATCCATATTTCTTAAAGTCAAATTATAAATTTTCTCTTCTATTCCAAATTTTCCAATAATTTCTGGTGTCCCATTTATTGAAATAATTTTTTTATATTTTATTTGAGAATTTTCTGATAAAAATTTAGAAAGGTAATATACTCCAAAAGACCATCCTACAAAATAAATATTCTCAAATTCCTTTAATTGCTCTTTTTCTAGTAAATATGGAAAAGTTAAAGTTTTTACAATAAAATTTTCTGGAATTTTTAAATCTTCTATTACATTTTCATTCATTCCCCAACCATTAAAAAAGATTATTGCATTCATTTTTAAACTCCTCTAAAAATTTTTCAATCTCAACTTTTGAAATATTTGGATTTAATCCTAATCTCATTCTTTCACTGCCCTTTAAAACTGTTGGACTTTTTATTGGATAAACTATATAACCTTTTTCTCTAAGATTTTTACACACAATATCAGCTTTTTCATTATCTCCTATTATTAAACTTATAATGTGAGAAGTAGAAGTTGTTTTTAATTTCATCTGTTTTATTTTATTTAAAGTAAAATTTTTTAAATCTTCTAATTTTTCTCTTTTTTCCTGAAAATTTTTCATATTCTTTAAAATAAAAAGATTCCATAAATTATTTACAGGAGGCAAAGCTGTTGTATAAATAAATTCTCTTCCAAAATTTATTAAATAATCTCTATGAATATCTGAGCAAATTATATATGCTCCTATGGAACCTCCACCTTTTCCTAAAGGAATTGTTATAAAATCAATGTCTTTTATTAAATCTTCTTCATAACTTATTCCATACCCAAAAACTCCATAGGAGTGGGCTTCATCAACCATTAAATCAAACTTATATTTTTTCTTTAAATTTACAATCTCTTTTATAGGGGCAATATCCCCATCCATACTATAAACTGTTTCTGTCACAACTAAAATATCTGAATAATCTCTATGATATTTTTCTAATATGTTTTCTAAATGATTTACATCTAAATGTTTATATCTAATTATTTTACTACCACTGGCTAAAATTCCATCATATATACTAGCATGATTCAATCTATCAGTTATTATTAAAGAATCTTTATTATAAAAAGTTTCTATTATTGTTTTATTGGCTGAAAAACCACTATTCATAACAAGAGATTTTTTTCCATAAATTTTATTTAATTCCTCTTCTAATTCTCTGATTATTTTATAATTTCCTGTTATAAGTCTTGAAGAGCTAGAAGAAAAACTTATCTCATTCCTATATTCTTCTAAAAATTTATCTTTTAAATTTTTATCTTGTCCAATTCCTAAATAATCATTTGAAGATAGATTTAATCTATTCTCATCAATAATTTTTAAACTTCTAAAATTTTTTTCCTCTTTATTTTTTCTCAATCTCTCTTCTATCTTATTTATTTCCATTTTCATCACTATTTCTTGAGTTTATATATTCTTCAATAGATTTTTTACAAATCTCTAACATTTCATCAATTTCTTTATAAGTTATTATATATGGTGGCATAAAATACATAGTATCCCCTAATGGTCTTAATATAGCCCCATGTTTTAAAGCTATTTTATATATTTCATATCCTACTCTATCTTTAGAATTATATCTTTCCTTTGTATTTTTATCTTTTACAATTTCTAAAGCTCCCATAAGTCCAATTTGTCTTATCTCTCCAATATAATCTTTATCTTTAAAAATTTCTAAAGCTTTTCTCTTTAGATATTCACCTTTAGCATTTATTTTTTCTAAAAGGTTTTCCTCTTTAAAAATTTTTAAAACTTCTAAAGCTATTCTACAACCAATTGGATTTCCAGAAAAACTATGAGAATGTAAGAAAGATTTTCCCTCTAAATATTCTGAATAAAAAGATTGGAAAATTTCCTCAGTCATTAAAACTATAGACATTGGATAATATCCTGCTGTCAGAGCTTTTCCAACACACATAATATCTGGGGAAATTTGAGCCCATTCACTAGCAAACATCTTTCCTGTTCTTCCAAATCCCATAGCAATTTCATCTACTATCATTGTAATATTTAGTTTTTTAGTCAATTCTCTCAATTTTTTCATATAAATTGGAGAATAAATTTTCATTCCTCCAGCCCCTTGGACTATAGGTTCTATTATAGTTGCTACAATTTCCTCATGATTTTCTGTTAAAACTTTTTCCATTTCACAAAAACATTCAGCTTCACAGTTATCATAATTTTTCTTGAAAGGACAATTAAAACAATCTGGACCTTGAACTTTTATAGCCTCTTTTATAAGTGGTTTATATTTTTTTGTAAAAAAATCTATATCCCCTACTGCTAAAGCTCCTATTGTTTCCCCATGATAAGAATTTTTTATAGTAACTAATTTATGTTTTTTTGTATACCCTCTTTGATGTTGTGATTGTAAGGCCAATTTTAAAGCTATCTCAACACCTGAAGACCCATTATCAGCAAAAAATAATTTTGTAAGTCCCTCTGGAACTAATTTTATAAGTTCTTCTGATAATTCTATTGCTGGTTTATGAGAAAAATTTGCAAAAATAATATGTTCTATTGTATTTATTTGTTCATTAATTACCTTATTTATTCTTGGATTACAATGTCCTAAAGGATTAAGCCACCAACTTCCCACACAATCCATATATTTTTTTCCAAATTCGTCATAAACATAAAGTCCCTCTCCTTTAGTTATAACTATTGGAGGAAATTTCTCATAATCTTTCATTTGTGAACAAGGGTGAAAAATATATTTTAAATCTCTTTTTTGTAAATCACTTAACATAAATTATCCTCCAAATTAAAAAAATTAAATAATTGACTTTTTTCTATTTCATTTTGATTTTCTTTTATAACTAAATAATTTTTAATATTACTATCTTTTAAAACAACTTTTATATTGTCATTTTCAAAATCTTTTTCTGTATATCCATTAAAAACTATTCCATGAATTTTTATATTTTTACTCCTTAAAAATTCTATGGTAAGCATTGCATGATTTATTCCACCTACTTTTGTATTTGCAACTAAAATTACAGGATAGTTAATTTTTTTCATAAAGTCAAACATATAAAATTCATCTCTTATAATTGGTACATATACACCACCAGCTCCCTCTACTAATAAAATAAAAGTTTCTTTTTCTTTTCTCTCTATCTCATTATAAATTATTTTCATATCTATATTTTTATTTTCTATTTCACTAGCTAAATGTGGAGATACTTCTGGAATTAACATATAACTACACATTTTTGAATCATAAGAGATTCCACTAAAATTAGATAAAAATTTTAAATCTGGTGCTGTTAATTTCCCTCCTTCATAAAAACAACCACTTTGAATTGGTTTATAATAATCTGTTTTTATATATTTTCTCAATTCTTTAAAAAATAATGATGAAGTATAAGTTTTTCCTACATCAGTCCCTACTCCTGTAATAAAAAATCCTTGCATTTTTTATATCACTCCCTTTAATAAAATTAAATTCATTATAAAATAAATAGGTTGATATTTCAAAATAAAAATAAATTTAGGTTAACAATTAAAAAATGTTTTATAATAAAAAAAGAGAATATTGTAAAATTCCAATACAATATTCTCCTTTTAATAAATGAATATTAATTTTTTATTTTTTTAACTTCATGGTAACATGAGGAATTCCATCTTCATCATAAACTTCTGATGTAGGGATAAATCCCAAAGATGAATAAAATTTTCTCAAATAATTTTGAGCTCCAATAGTTATTTCTTTTTCTCCAAACCTTTTCTCTATTATTTCAATAGCTTTTATTAACATTTCTCTTGTATATCCCATTTTTCTATATTTTTGATTAGCAACTATTCTTCCTATTGAAGCTGTAACACAAGTTATTCCTTTTGGTATAACTCTACAATAACAAATAATTTCATTTTTCATTTCATCAAAAAAATATAGGTGTAAACATTTTTCATCATTTCCATCTAAATCTAAATAGGGACAATTTTGTTCTACTATAAATATTTCATTTCTTAGTTTACAAATTTCATAAACTTCTTTTCCTGTAAGTTCCTCAAAAGTTTTTAAAACTTCCTTCATTTCTCCTCCAATATATAAAAAAGAACCATTGCAAAATATTGCAATGGCTTTTTCTACTACTTTCTAAGTTCTTTAATTCTTGCTTTTTTACCAGAAAGTCCTCTTAAGTAGTAAAGTTTAGATCTTCTTACTCTTCCTACTTTAACAACTTCTATTTTATCTACCATTGGAGAGTTTAAAGGTATTATTCTTTCTACTCCAACTCCGTCTACTACTTTTCTTACTGTACATGATTTAGCAATTCCAGAACCAGATACTCTGATTACAGTTCCTTGGAATAATTGTACTCTTTCTTTGTTTCCTTCTACAACTTTGTAGTAAACTCCTACTGTATCTCCTGATTTAAATTGAGGGATATCAGTTCTTAAATAATTTTGCTCAACAAGAGCGATTAATTTTTCTTTCATTTATAAATCCTCCCTTTAGATATTCATAATAATTTTTATAATTTTTAGCGGAATATCTAGTTATTAACTTTGTTATTCTAACATAAAAAGCTTATTTTGTCAATGATTTTCTCCTATATAAAATCATATTTTTAACTTTAAATTTTTACTTCCATAATTTTTTTTCTTTATAATATTTTATAGCTCCCTCATGAAAAGGTATTTCTACATTTTTTGAATAATTTTCTAAAGAAACATTTCTCTTTACAGAAATATGAGTTTCTTTTATTTTATCTAAATTTTCAAAAAATGCTTTTGTTATTTCATAAACAACATCTTCAGATAAATTTCCATCAACTAATAATAAATTTTGTACAGCAACTGTTTTTACTGATTTATTAATATTATAATCATTTGGAGTAATTATCCCTCTAAAGAAAAATGGCCATTTTTCTTTTAAATTATTATACCCTTCATCACTGATTTCAACAAAACTTATAGGAACTTCATTGGCTAAATTATAAATTATTTCATTTGGAATAGTATTTGTTAAAAATATTGCATCCAAAAGATTACTTTTTAATTGTTCTATAATTTCTCCAGGAGTTAAATATACTATATCACTATCTTCATACTTCATATTATGAGCTTCATATAACAATCTAGCATTTAATTCTACACCAGAATTATATATTCCAATTCCTATTCTTTTTCCTTTTAAATCTTCAAAAGTTTTTATCCCTGAATCTCTTAGAGTAACTATCTGAGTAAAATTTGGATGTAAACCTGTAATACATTTTAGATTTTTCATAGGACCTTTTATTTTATAAGCACCAACTCCATTATAAGCTTGATATACTGAATCTGACATAGATATAGCCATATCCACTTTTTTTAGAAATAGAAAATCTATATTTTCTCCTGAACCAGCTGTAGATTGAGCTGAAGAATTATATCCAGCCTCTTTTATAATTTCAGCAATAACAACTCCTGTTGGGTAGAAAACTCCATCTATTGGTCCTGTTCCTATACTTATAAAAGGTTTCTTATCCTTTCCATAACCTATTAAACTTAATATTAAACTTAAAATAATTATTACTATTTTTTTATTATTGTAACTCATACTCATTTATCTTATTCCTTAATCCTCTCTCACTGATTCCAAGCATATCAGCAGTTTTCTTCCTATGTCCATTATTTTTCTTTAATACCACTTCTATTAAAAGTTTCTCTACCTCTTTCAAAGTCATATTTGTTAAATCTTTTCCCTCTACAACATATTCCTCTTTTTTATCTTTAGTAAATCTCTCTATAAAACCATTTGGTAAAGCATCTTTTTCTATAATTTCTCCTTGGGATAATAAAACTCCACATTCTATAATATTAGCTAACTCTCTTACATTTCCAGGATAATCATATTCTAATAAAAGTTTTTCTACTTCTCTATTCATTCCTTTTACATCTTTTGACATCTCTTTATTAGAAATATTTATAAAATGATTAAATAAAAGTGGTAAATCAACTTTTCTCTCTCTCAATGGTGGAATTTTTAATTCTATAACATTTAATCTGAAATATAAATCTTTTCTAAAAGTTCCCTCTTCTACCATCTTTCTCAAATCTTTATTTGTAGCAGCTATAATTCTAACATCTATTTCAATAGGGTCATTGGCTCCTAAAGGAATAAAACTTTTTTCTTGAATAACCCTTAATAATTTTGATTGAAGATTAAGACTCATATCTCCTATCTCATCTAAAAAAATTGTCCCCTTGTTAGCATACTGAAATTTTCCAATTTTGTCAGATATAGCATTTGTAAAAGTTCCCTTTTTATGCCCAAAAAATTCCTCTTCTAATAATCCTTCTGGAATTGCAGCACAATTTACCTCTACAAATTTATTATTTTTCCTTTTTCCTGAAAAATGAATTGCCCTTGCTACCAACTCTTTTCCTGTTCCACTTTCTCCTGTAATCATAACACTAGTTTCTACATCTTTTAATTTTTCAATTAAATTGAAGATTTTTTTCATCCCTTCACTTTTTCCAATTATTCCCTCATATTGATATTTATTTTGTAATTCTTTATTAAGATATTGAATCTCCTCACTCATTCCCTGATATTCTAGAGCTTTACTGATAACTATATATAATTCTTCTAAATTCATTGGTTTTGTTAAATATGTATAGGCCCCTTTTTTCATTGCTTCAACAGAAGATAAAATAGACCCATAAGCTGTCATAACTATTACTATAATATCTTTATTTATCTCTTTTATCTTTTCTAAAACTTCTAATCCATCTATATCTCCTATTCTTAAATCCAATAAAACTAAATTTATATTTTCAGTTTTTATTATTTCTAACCCTTCATTTGGATTTAATGTAGAATATACTTTATATTTATCTTCTAAAGCAAAGGTTAAAGAAGAACAAATTCCTATTTCATCATCTATTATAAGTATATTTTTCAATTTATCACCTCGAAAATAATTGTAAATTTTGAATATTTTTCTTTTTTACTTTCAACATATAATTGTCCATTATTTTTTTCTATTAGTTGCTTAGATAAAGATAGACCTAATCCTGTTCCCTTACTTTTAGTTGTATAAAAAACTTCAAAAATATTTTTTAATTCTTCCTCTGTCATTCCTATTCCTTCATCTAAAATTTCTAAGACAATATAATTTTCTGCTATATAACCATTAATTTTTATCTTTAATTCTTCTTCTAATTTTAATTTTTCTCTTTTTTCTTTAATAGCATCAATGGCGTTTAAAAGTAAATTTATTATAACTTGTTTTAGTTGTCCTGCATCACCCTTTGTTATAAGTTTATCTAATATATTTAGTTCTAATTTTATTTTATTTTTATCCAAAGTTGGTTTCAATAAAATAATTGAAGAATTTATAATCTCATATATATTTATAGTATTTATTAGATTCTGTTTCGGTCTTACATAATCTATTAAATTTTCTATCAATTTATTTACTCTCTCTACCTCTTTAGGAACTATAGTTACTATTTGTTCTCTAAATTTTTCATTATCTTTTTTTATTGGCAATAATTCTATATAGGTTTTTATTGCAGTCATTGGATTTCTTATTTCATGAGCTATTCCTGCTATTATAGTAGTTATGGCAGCATCTTTTTCTTTTCTCATTATTTTATCCTTATATCTTTTTTCTTCTGTAAACTCTTCCATTGTCAAAAATACTCCAATATTATTTTTTTGATAATCTAATAAAGGATATAAAGTATATCTATAATATTCTTCTTTTTCATTATTTAAAACTTTTATCTCTTTTGTAATATGAGCTTTATTCTTAAATACAGTTTCTTCAAAAATCCCATTTCCTAAAATTTTTTCTATTATTGGATAATTATAATAAGTTTTTCCTTTAAAATCTCCTTTAGGACAAAATAAATTAATTGCATTTTTATTCATAAAAGTTATTCTTCTAAATCTATCTAAAATTGTTATACATCTAGGACTACTTTCACAAATTATACTATTTAATTCATTATTATTTCTAATTTCTATAATTTTTTTCTCTAACTCTTCATTACTTTTTCTAAGTTCTGAAGTTCTTTCTTTTACTGCTTTTTTTAATTGAAGGTTTAAAAAGGAAATTACTAATAATATTAATACTAAAAATCCAGCTACTATTGATATTGTTTTTAATTTTTTTAGCATCTCTTTTTCTCTTTCTAGTTCTGCTTCTTTATTCCATTTAAAAAATAATTTTTCATATTCTCCTGTAATTTTTAAATTTTTAATCTCTTCATTCAAAGTTTTTATAAGTTTTTCATTTATATATGGTACTCCTATATAATAACTTACAGGGGCTGTATAACTATTGACTATCTCATATTTATTTTTAAACTCATCTGTTAAAAGCATATATTCAGCTATCTCTTTAACACCAATTATAAAATCTGCTCTATTTAATTTTAAAAGTTCATATAAAGATTTTTGGTCAAAAACAATATTAAAATTTATTTTTTTCATTGTTTTCAAATAATTATATTCAGAAGAATCCTTTTCTACTCCAACTAAAAAATTTGAATTTCCAAATCCTTCTTTTAATTTATTTATCTTATTTTTAGGGGCAACTATACAAATAGTATAATCCCCAATACTTTCTGTATGCCTATACTTATTTTCCAATTCTTTTTCAAACCTAATTCCTAAAATAAGGTCCACTTCTCTTTTTCTCAATTTTTCTAAAGATTTGTTTTTATCCATTTGGATAAATTTAAAATCTATATTACATTTTTCTCCTATCAAATTTAATAAGTCTATATTAAATCCCTTAATTTCTCCATTCTCTATAAACTGTAAAGGTGGTTGTTTTCCCTCTACAGCTACAATGTATTGTTCTTTTTTCTGATTACTTTCTTTTTCTATAGAAACGGCATTTACCATAATAGAATAAAAAAAGAAAATAAAAATCATTATATTTTTCTTCATTGTTTTCACCTAAAATTAATTATCTAATCAGTTCATTATATAATATCATATAGATTTTGTCAAAATTATAAAAAGGGAATTACAAAATTCCCTTTTCTTTTACTTCTTATATTCTGGTGCTACTTCCTCAATAAATTTTTCAAAAACATCAGCTGCTATCTCTACAGTTTTCCAACATCTTTCTTTTTCAGTTTTGTATTTTATTTTTAATTCATTACACATACTTGTTTTTAATTTTTTTTCATAATCTTCTATTAATTTTGTACATACTTTATGAAATAATTCTTTTTCCATATGTACCATAACTCCTAAAATAGATAATCCTCCTGTTAAAGCTCCACAAGTTCTACCACAACCCATTCCTCCACCAAAAGCTGTCACCACTTCTCTCATTTTTTCATCTAGTCCTAAATTATAATATTCATTACTTGCTAAAAATATACTTTCAGCACAATTATATGATTTTTCTAAATAATATTTTTTGGCTATATCTTTTAACATTTTTTCCTCCTATTTTTTATAAATTATAACATATTTTTATAAAATAGAGAAAAATCTAAAAATTAAATTTTTATAAATTATTATTGTTTTTTTATAAAAATCTAAATATTTTTATCATTATATAAAAACTTTTTAATTAATTTTATAAAAAAGTCATTGTAAAATTTTACAATGACTTAAAATTTATTTGCTTTCTATTTTTTTCTTTTTTTTTCATAATCTCTTAAGGAAGCTATAGCTTGATTTGATAATGGAATTATTGCTATCATATTAAATACTGTCATTAATGCTACTCCTAAATCTCCTAAATCCCAAACCCAGTTATATTGAGCTATTCCTCCAAAGAATAACATTAATAATCCAACTAATTTATAAGCGTGTTGAGCCCACCACTTATCTCCAAATAAAAAAGCTAATATTCCTCTTGAATAAAACATAATTCCTAAGAAAGTACTAAAACTAAATAGAAATAAAATAACAGCTATAAATATAACTCCAATTTCTCCTATATGATAATTCATAGCAGTTTGTAATAAATCCATCCCCATTAAACCTTTTGTTAAATCATTTGGAGCCAATAAAATTATAAAAGCTGAACAACTACAAATAAATAATGTATCTATAAATACTCCAAAAGCTTGAATTAAACCTTGTTTTGAAGGATGAGAAACATCAGCTGCTGCTGCTGCATTAGGGGCTGAACCTGAACCAGCTTCATTTGAGAATAATCCTCTTTTTACCCCATTCATTATTACAGCTCCAAATCCTCCAGATACAACTTGTTTAAATCCAAAAGCTTCCTCTAATATCTCTCCAAACATACTTGGTAATAAACCAATATTTTTTATCATAATAAATATAGTTATTAAAAGATATAAACAAGCCATTATAGGAACTATTTTATCTAAAATATTTACTACACTATTTTTCTTAAATATAATAATAGCTGAAATAATTACTAAAGCTATTGTTGTTTGTAAAGGTGGAATTGAAAAAGCATTTACAAATGATTGTGAAACTGAGTTAGCTACAATTTGACTTATTCCAGCCCAACAAATTAAAGCTGAAATTGAAAATAAAATAGCTATTGTTTTAAAACCACAAGATTGTCTGTAGTGAGTTCCATATGTTGTTGAAGCTACATCTGATTCATCAAGATTTTCTTCTACAAGAACATCATCAGCTCTTACCTCTGTCATTAATTTCATTCTACTTATGTAGTAAGAAGGTCCACCTCTAAATCCTCCGTATAGTGGGTCTTTTTCTTTGTAAATTTGAGCTAAAGTAGATTCTACAAATGAAGTAGCAGCTCCAAATATAGCTACTACCCACATCCAAAATACAGCTCCAGCTCCTCCAAAAGAAACAGCAGCTGCTACTCCAGCTAGATTTCCCATTCCAACTCTTGTAGCAGTAGCCACTATTAAAGCTTGTAATCCTGAAATTGCTTTTTCATTATTTGTTTCTTTAGGTTCTAAAGTAACTCTTATCATTTCAGGAAATAATCTAAATGGTAAAAACTTAGTTCTTACTGTAAACAATATTCCTACTGGTAATAAAATTAATACCATTATACTTAATCCTATTTTAGTGTTTCCAATACTAATTGTAAAAAGGTCTCCCCATAAAAGATTATTTAATCCTCTTACAATAGCAACTATAAAATTTTCTATAATTTCCATCTTCTCCCCCAAAAATATATTTTTAATGAATTTATTATAGAATAATTTTATTTATATGTCAATATTTTTTTAAACATTTTTTTTTAAACATTTTTTATTTTGATTTTTACATTTTGTTGAATATTTTAAAATAAAAATAAGTTTTCACTATATATTTTTATAATGAAAACTTATTTTTCTACTTTTATAATTTTACAATATTTGTCGGTGTTCCTTTTAAATAATTAATTACATTATCAAAAGTAATTTTAGCTCTTATTTTCATTGATTCGTGTGAAGCAAAGGCCACATGTGGAGTTAAAATTGTATTTTTAGCATTTAATAATGGATAATCTGATGGAATAGGTGGCTCCATATCAAAGACATCTATTCCAGCTCCAGCTATTTTTTCTTCATTTAGTATTTCAGCTAAAGCCTTATTATCTACTACTCCACCTCTAGCACAATTTATTAATATGCTTGTTTCTTTCATTAATTCTAATTTTTCTTTAGAAATAAATCCTTTAGTATTATCATCTAATGGAAGATGAAGGGAAATTATATCTGAAGTTTTCATTAACTCATCTATATTAACATATCTTATTCCTAAATTTTTTGCTTCTTCATTTTCTACTACATCATATCCTAATAAGTTAGCTCCCATACATTTAAATAAATTAGCTGTCATTGTTCCTATTCTACCTGTTCCTATAATTCCAACAGTTTTTCCTCTTATTTCTCCACCAATAAGTCCAGCTATAGTTCCACCTTTTCTTATAGCTGAATTACATTTATTTATATTTCTCATTAAATCTAATGTCAATCCAATTACTAATTCAGCCACAGCATTATTAGCATAACCAGCAGCATTACACACAATTATATTTCTTTCTTTAACTAATTTTCCAACATGGTCAAATCCTGTAAAAGCTATTGAAATCATTTTTAAATTAGGAGCAGATTCAATAACTTCATTAGGTAATGGGTTATTAGCTATCATTAAAATATCAGCATCAGAAACTCTTTTTTTCATCTCTTCTATATCTGTTGTTTTAGTATCATAATAAATAAATTCATGTCCCATATTTATTATTTCTTTGCTTAAATTATCTATTACATTTTTTGACACAACTAATGGTTCTATTAATTTTACTTTCATATCTCCTCCCTATTTCATTAAAAAGCAGGTCTTAAAAGACCTGCAAAATATTTTTTATTCATCTGTTGGCTCTACATGAGCATAGTTTCCATCTCTTTTTTTGTAAACAACATTCATTTGTTGAGTTTCCTCATTATTAAAGATGTAAAAATCTTTTCCTAAAGTTTCCATTTGAAGAATTGCTTCATCTAATGTCATAGGTTTTGATTCCATAGAAACTTTTACTATTTGTTTTGTTGCTTCTGTGGAAACTGTATTTGTTGCTAAATCAAATTTAAATACTCTTTGAGAAACAACATCATTATTATCTCTTAATTTTTCTTTATATTTTCTTATTTGTCCTTCTAATATACTTGTTGCTTTATCTATAGCTACATAAAGGTCTCCCTCTGTTGAAACTGCTTTTAATACTGTTCCGTTAATATGAGCTCTCATTTCAGCAGTATGAGAAGGCCCTTTTTTTAATTTTACAGCTGATAATGTAACTACAACTTCACTAATACGGTCGAAAAATTTATCTAATTTCTCTACTCTTTTTACTGCATAATCATTAATAGGGTCTGTAACAACTAAATGTCTTCCGTTTATAGATATTTTCATAAACACCACTCCTTCTAGTACCTCTAGTATAATCTTGATGTACCATTTTTATAACTCTCTCCCTCTTCTAGAGAAGTTATTTATAACCCTTAGACGAATTTTTTGTTTTTTTTGTTTAATTTTCTAAAAATAATTTTCCATTTTTTACAGAATAACTTTTATCTGTTATATTTGCCAATTCTCTAGAGTGAGTTACAACAATTATTGTTTGTTTATTTTCCTTATTTATCTTTTTTAAAAGATTGTGAATTTCATTACTTGTTTCCTCATCTAAATTTCCTGTAGGCTCATCAGCTAAAATTATTTTTGGATTATTTATTAAAGCTCTGGCTATGGCAACTCTTTGTTTTTCTCCACCAGATAATTGATTTGGTTTATGATAATATCTCTCTCCTAAACCAACCTTATTTAAAATGTCTTTTGCCTTTTCCTCTATATTTTTTTTATCATTATAATTTGTAAGTAAAGCTGGTAACATTACATTTTCTAAAGCTGTAAATTCTGGTAAAAGATAGTGAAATTGAAAAACAAAACCAATATCTTTATTTTTTAATATATCTATTTTCTTATGATTTCCCCTATCTATTTTTTCTCCACATATATAAATCTCTCCACTATCTATTGTATCTAAAAGTCCAATAACATTTAATAGAGTAGATTTTCCAGAACCTGATTTTCCTACAATAGATATAAATTCTCCCTCTTCAATAGTTAAATTTAAATCTTTTAATATATGTAAAGTTTCACTAACTCCCTTATATTCTTTATAAATATTTTTCAATTCTAGTATATTACTCATATCTCAATGCCTCCATTGTTTCCATTTTTCCTGCTCTATAAGCTGGAAATATACTTGATAAAAATATTACTATAAAGTTTATAAATACTATTATTAAAATCTCTTTTGCTGATATTTCTATAGGCACTTTGCTTAAATAATAAATACTTGTTATTCCTGCTATTGAATAATTTTTTATATACCATAAAATTCCTAAAGAAAGCATTACTCCTATAAAAATTCCTATAACTCCTAAAAGCATTCCCTCTATTAAAAATATTTTCATTATATTTTTTTTAGTAAATCCCATAGCTCTCATTATTCCAATATCTTTTATCTTTTCTCTAACCAACATATTCATTATAACCCAAACAACAAATCCAGCTATAACAACTATTAAAGAAAATACAATTATCATTACAGTTTTTTCTAAAGCCAAAGCAGATAATAAATTTTTATTTTGAGAACCCCAAGTTCTATTAAATACTCCAAATTTTTCAAACAACTCATTAGAAATTTTTTCAGCTTCATAAGGATTATAAAGAGTTATTTCTAAATTTGTAATTCTATCCTCCATATACATCATATATTGAGCTGTTTCTAAAGGAATAATTACCATATTTATATCATATTCATAATAACCACTTTCAAAAACTCCAGCTATTTCAAAAGGTAACTCTTGATTTTCTGCTGATACCACAGTGATTTTATTCCCTATTTTTGCTCCAAGTTGTTTGTATAATTCATTTCCTATGTAAATCCCATTTTTCTTTTGAGGATTTATCTTTCCAGCAACTATTTTTTTATCTAACTCAATAGCTTCTTGAGCTTTTTTTATATCAAACCCCTCTATTTTTACCCCAGAAATATAATCTCCATAAACTCCTTTATATTTAATAAGTCCTTGAGTAGAAATTTTAGGTAAAACTCCCTTTACTTCTGGAATTTTTCTTATTTCTTTTTCTAATTTTTCATATTCTATTTTATTATTTACATCATATACACTAACATGACTACTTAATGATAAAATACTATCAATCATATTTTTATCAAGTCCATTAGAAATACCAATAGAGACAATTAATACAGTAATTCCTATCATTATCCCTATAATACCTATGATACTTTGTTTCTTTTTTTCTAGTATGTGTTTTTTAGCTATAAAGAACTCAAACATCTATTCTCCTTTAAAAATTTATATATATTTTTCTAAATCTTCATCTAACTCAGGAAACCAATCTTGTAATTTTAATTTTGCTTTTCCTTTTACATCTTCATCAATATAATCACTTAATTTTTTAATAACTATTGTTAGAGCTGCAATATCATCAATAAATCCAACTCCTAAAAGTAAATCTGGAACTAAATCTATTGGAGCAATTAAATAACCTAAAGCTCCAACTATCAAGGCTTTTTCTTGAATAGAAATATCATCTCTTTGTAAAATATAATATAGAATAAGAGCATAATAAATTCCCTTAACTCCTATTTTAGTTGCAAATTTTTTAATTTTATCCCAAAAATTATCCTCTTCAAAAAACTTTCTATATTCATCTGTATTAAAATTTTCTTCTGTTAATTTATCTTCTTCAAATTTCCCCTCTAATATTTCATATTCTTTTTCTTTATTTATTTCCATAACTTTCCTCCCTTTTTTATTTTATTATACAAATTTTTTTTAATTTTTAAAAGGTATAATTTTTGTATATTTTTTATGATATAATATTAAAAAAAATTAGGAGGATAGGAGTATTATATTTATAAATTGCTAATAATAAATAAAATTTTATAATTAAAAAATATTTCTATTTTAGCAAAGAAAATATAATGCTTTTAAAAAAATTATGGATAATTTAACTAATAAAAAGATTAATAAAATAAGAAATTTAATGAAAAAAAATCAAATAAACTTTTTTATTTTACCACTTTCAGATTACCACAACAGTGAATATCCTTGTGGTTATTTTAAAGCTTTAAGATTTGTATCAGGTTTTACTGGTTCTAATGGAACTCTTTTAATCTCTGAAACTGAGTCTTTCCTTTGGACTGATGGAAGATATTTTAGTCAGTGTGAAAAAGAATTAAAAGATAGTGAAATAAAATTAATGAAGATGGCTGTTACAGGTTATCCATCTCTTTTAGAATTTATTGAAAAAAATATTTCAAAAAATCAAATTTTAGGTTTTGATGGTAGATTATTTTCATATGATACTTACTATAAAATATTTCAAATTTCTAAAAAAAATAATTTTGAAATAAAAAATAATATAGATTTTATTGATGAAATATGGAAAGATAGACCAGTTCTACCAAAAGAAAAAGCCTATATTTTAGATGAAACTTATACAGGATTGTCTTTTAATAAAAAATTAGAATTAATAAGAGACAATATGAAAAAAAATAATTGTACTACTTACATTTTATCTTCATTAGAAGATATAGCTTGGTTATTCAATTTAAGAGGAAATGATATTCAATATAATCCTTTTATTTTATCTTATTCTGTAATAACTTTAGATAAAGTTTTATTATTTGTAGATATTTCAAAAATTGATAAAAATGTAGAAAATTACTTAAATAAAAACTCTATAGAAATATTTGATTATTTTGAAATATATAATTATATAAAAAATATTTCTGTTAATGAAACTATTTTAATAGATTATCAAAATACAAATAGTTTTATTATTGAGAGTATAAATAAAGATATAAAAGTTATAAATAAAGAAAATCCTACAATACTACTAAAAGCAATAAAAAATGAAACTGAAATAAATAATACAATAAAAGCTCATATAAAAGATGGTATTGCTTTAACTAAATTTATGTATTGGTTAAAAAATATAAAAGATAAAAAAATTTCAGAGCTTGATATAGTAGAAAAGATAGAAGAATTTAGAAAAAAAGATAGTAGTTATCTTGGAAATAATTTTAGTACCATAGCTGCTTTTGGTAAAAATTCTCCTATGATGCACTACCTACCTACTGAAAATTCTTATTCAAATATAGAAAAAGGAAATTTTTTACTTGTGGATACAGGAGGACATTATTTATTTGGAAGTAGTGATACAACTAGAACTTTTGCAATAGGTGAAGTTACTCAAGAAATGAAAAAACACTATACCTATGTTTTAAAAAGTTTAATCTCTCTTTCTAAAGCAAAATTTCCTGAAGGGACTCTTTGTGGAAATTTAGATACTATTGCTAGAAATGTAATTTGGAATTTAACTCTTGATTATAGATGTGCTACAGGTCATGGAGTTGGATATGTAGGTAGTGTACATGAAGGACCAAATATTTTAAGAGGAACTAGCCAAGTACCTATGAAAAAATCTATGATAACAACTGTTGAACCAGGAATATATTTAGAAAATCTATATGGAATTCGTCTTGAAAATGAAATTTTAACAAGAGAATTTTGTAAAAATGAGTATGGAACTTTTTTAAATTTTGAAACTATAACTTTTGTTCCTTTTGATTTTGATGCTGTAGATTTAGAATATTTATCTAAAGATGAAATAGAATGGTTAAATAATTTTAATAATCGTGTTTTCAACACATTAAGACCTTTTTTAGAAGAAAAAGAAGTTTTTTGGTTAGAAAATTTTACTAAAAAATTTTAATTTTTTATAATAAAACACTTGAAATTTAAAAAAAATATAGTATAATATGTACTGAATGTTATTTTTTTAAAATCAAAATAAAAAGGAGAAAAAATTTAAAACAAAATGGAATTGTTAGCGTTTTTGGAGAACAACGATATTGAAAACTTTGAGGAAAATTTAAGTATTATTACTGTGGAAGAAAAAAATTCAAAAGGATTTACTATTCTTCATCTAGCTGTTGAAGAGGGAAAATATGAATTTGTAGATGCTCTTATGTATCATGGAGCTGACCCTAATGTTGAGAATAAAAACCATGAAACACCTCTACATATTGCAGCTAAAAAAGATTTTCATAAAATTTTCAAATTACTTTGGGAATATGGTGCTGACCTTGGTCAAGAAGATTATAAAGGAAGAACTCCTAAAGATATAGCTTTAGAAAACTCTAGTAAAAAAGTTTTAAAAGAAATTGAAGAAATAGAAGAAGATTAAAAAAATTAGGTGTTGGATTAGTCCAACACCTTTTTATTTTCTTGAAAATCTGATATTAAATTTTCTAATACTCCATCATAAGTTGGTAAAGTTTTTATATCAATATCTCCATTATAAATATTTTCTCTTATATTTTCACATGTTTTTTCCTGTAATAAATTATATAACTCTCTTTCTTTTTTATAACTTATTAAATTATATTCATTAGAAGCATTCCAAATCAAATATTCTTCTATTCCTAAATCTTCTAATGCTTTTATCTGTTCATTAATTTCAAATTCAGTATAAATATTATAATTTTTTATCCATTTAGCTGTAAATCCTTGTATCCATGGGCGTATAACTGCTGGATTATCCACTTTAGAATTTCTTTCTATAGAATCTTTTGTAGTTTCATAAACTATTTTATAAGGGTTAAAATCTGGAGTATCTACTCCATAGGAATTTTTAGCATAATGGCTAGGGTACATCATAGGAGAAATATAATCAGAATATCCACTTATAGCTTCCCAATATTGCCCAAGGCCCATATCATCTTGAAAAGTTCCAACCTGTCCAAAAACATCTATGTTTAAAAATATATTTTTTTCCTTTGTAGTTTCATATATTTTTTTAATAAATTGTTGAATTGTTTTAGGCTTTGATAATTTATCTTTATTTTTTATTTCATTTGAAGATTCAGGAAATCTTACATAATCAAGTTGAATCTCATCAACACCTAATTTTATTCCCTCTTCACACAAAAATTTTATATAATTTAAAAATCTTTCACTATAAGGTAATACCCACATTTCTTTATTTTTATTTAATTTTATTTTTTCTTCTGGAAAAGATTTTAAATAAACTTCATCTTTAAAAACTACTATTCTCCCTATTAAATATATATTATTTTCTTTTAATTTTTTTATAATTTCCTCTGGACTTTTTAAATAATATTCTTTTCTAGCAAAAGGATTCAAAGTATCTAATTCTTCCCCCATATCACAAATAATTTTTCCACTCTCATCTTTTATATCAATAACAAAAGTATTAATTTCAGTATCTTTGGTTAATTCTATAAGTTTATCCAATTTTTTTCTATTTCTCAAAGAGTAAGAATTTACATATATTCCTCTCACATCATTTTTTAAATGTTTCTCTAGAACATTTTTTTGTGGAAATTTATCAATTTGTAAATCCTCCCATTTTTCTAAATAATTTTCCTGTTTATCAAAAGAAATATATTTTTTATCAATCCAACCAATTTTTATATTAAAATTTTTATAATATATAATTTGAACTTTATTATTTTTCTCTTTTATCACTTTCACCAATAAATTTTTATTAATTTCATCTATTTCTTTCATATTATCAAATTTTTCCAAAACAGGAACTTTGTAATTTGTTATATAATACAAATAATCTACTTTTAACATATTTAAAGGAATTAAAATAGTTATTATGTATATAATTATCAAGTTTATCATTTTATTCCTCCTTTAAAATATTTATTTTATTTGACACTAAAATATAAAAAAAGTTTATCTTTAGTTTTATAAAATATGTTATAATTAGTAGATATTATATTAAAAAAGAGGGATTATATGATTAAAAGATTTTTAAGTTATTATAAACCGTTTAAAAAAATTTTTATTTTGGATATGTTAGCTTCTTTTTTCATTGCTTGTTTAGGTATGCTTTATCCTATAACTACAAGAGTTATGTTAAATGATTTAATTCCAAATAAAAATTATAAAATGATTTATATATTTGGATTTATTTTACTTATAACTTATATTATAAGAATGTTACTTAGATATTTTGTTCAATATTATGGTCATATTATGGGTGTAAAAATGCAAGCTCAAATGAGAAGTGAGATGTTTAAAAAAATTCAAAAATTACCTTACTCTTATTATGATAACCATGAAACAGGAAAAATTATGTCAAGAATGACAAATGATTTAATGGATATTAGCGAATTAGCTCATCATGCTCCTGAAAACTTTTTTATTTTTGGAATTATGATTGTAGGTTCTTTTATCTATTTATTAACTATTGAAAAAACTCTTACTCTTATTATTTTCACTTGTGTTCCTGTAATGATAATAGTTTCTGCTACTTTTAAAAATAGAATGAGAGATGCTTTTATGGAAAGTAGAAAAAGTATTGCTGTTATTAATTCCTCACTAGAAAGTAGTATTTCTGGAATCAGAGTTACAAAGGCTTTTAATAATTCAGAGATTGAACAAGAAAAATTTGAAATTGGAAATAATGAGTTTGTAGAAGCTAGAAGAAAAGCTTATAAGGCTATGGGACAATTTTTTTCATCTACAACTTTTATAACAGATTTTTTCAATGTTATTGTACTTATAGCTGGTGGAGTTTTTCTTTTTCAAAATAAAATAAGTTCTGGAGATTATGCAACTTTTATTATATCTGTAAATCTTTTTATAACTCCACTTACAAAACTTATTGATTTTATAGAACAATATCAAAATGGAGTTACAGGTTTTAAAAGATTTTTAGAGATAATGGATGAAACTCCTGAGAAAAATCCTGAAAATTCTATTGAATTAAAAAATATAGTTGGAAATATAGAGTTTAAAGATGTAGCTTTTTCATATAATGATTCTAAGCAAATCTTAAAAAATCTTTCTTTCTCTATTCCTGCTGGTAAAAAAATTGCTTTTGTTGGACCTAGTGGAGAGGGAAAAACTACTATTTGTCATTTAATACCTAAATTTTATAAAATAAATTCTGGAAAAATTACTATAGATGGAATTGATATTAATAAAATTAATTTAGAAGCTTTAAGAAGTCATATAGGAATTGTTCAACAAGATGTATATCTTTTTGGTGGAACTATAAAAGAAAATATCCTTTATGGAAATCCAAAAGCTACTGATGAAGAAATCTATGAAGCTGCTAAAAAATCTAATATTCATGATTATATTATGTCTTTAGAAAAAGGATATGATACTGAAATTGGAGAAAGAGGTGTAAAACTTTCTGGTGGACAAAAACAAAGGTTATCCATTGCTAGAGTTTTCTTAAAAAATCCAGCTATATTAATATTAGATGAAGCTACAAGTGCTTTAGATAATACTACAGAAATATTTATTCAAAAAGAATTAGAAGAACTTTCAAAGGGTAGAACTACTTTAGTTGTTGCTCATAGATTATCCACTATAAAAAATGCTGATGAAATCTTTGTTATTTTAAATGGTAATATTCAAGAAAGAGGAAATCATCAGGAATTATTAGATAAAAAAGGAATTTATTTTGATTTATATTCTTCTATGTTTAATAAATAATTTATATTTTTTATAAAATAAAGGGACTATAAATTATGTTATAAAAATAAAATTTATCTCCATAAAAATTTTATTTATTATTAACATTTTTATATGTAGTCCCTTATTTTTTATCTATCTTTCATATGAATTATTTTTTCTTTTCCATTTTTTACTGATAAAATCTCAGATAAAATATCCACAGCAATTTCGTAAGGAGTTCCATCTGATAAGTTTAAACCTATTGGAGAAAAAAATCTATCTTCAGGTATTTCATAACCATCTTTTATAAGATTATCTCTCATCTCTTGAACTTTTTTTCTACTTCCAATTACTCCTAAATATCTAAACTCTTTTTTTAATATTTTTTTTACTGCAACTAAATCAGACTTATGACCTTTTGTTACAACTACATAATAAGTTTCACTATTTTCTGGAAGATTATTCAATAGATTTTCAAAGTCTCCAACTATCACATTTTCTCCATTTTCAAAATCCTCTCTATCATCTAAAATAATTGTTTCAAAGGTAGATTCTTTTAAAAGTCCATATAATTTTTTCCCAACATGTCCAGCTCCAACTATAACTATTCTTTCACTTGGTTTTAAAAACTTTATAAATCCTTTTATTCTTCCACCACAAGTCATACCAATAGTATTTTTTCCATCTTGAGTTAAATCAAAATCAAAAATTTTATTTTCACCTTTTTCTATACACTCTCTTGATAACTCTATAGCTTTATACTCTGCCATTCCTCCACCAATAGTTCCTATTGTTTTATCTTTTGTAACTCCCATTATAGCCCCAGATTTTCTTGGAGTAGCTCCAAAAGATTCCACCAAAGTTACAAGAGCACATTTTTCTCCTTTTTTTACATTATCATAAAGATTTTTTAATATATCAATTTCAGTCATTTTTATATCTCCTATCTAAAATATATTTTCATCTCTCTCTTTTAATCTCATTATAATTCCATGTAAAACAGCCCCACCTAAAGTTCTAGCTTTATCAGAAATAGTGAAACAATTTTCTCTCTCCTCTTCTCTAGGGTCAATATCACCTATTTTCATTTTCTCTTTTACATAATAACCATCTCTTATTAATCCTCTTAAAACTCCAGAAATAGTTCCATAAACAGGTTCTCTATCAACATAGCCTAAAATTTCTCTAGCTTCTACTTTGTCTCCAATTTTTTTTACTCCTCTAAAAATTCCCTCTTGAGGAGAATAAATAACTCTCTCTTTAGCAATTCCTTTTATCTCTCCTGGAATCCCTGTATTTTTTAAAGCTTCTCCCTCTCTGATAATTCTTCCTAATTTATGCCCTCTCATAGTTTCAATAACTATATCTACATCTTCCCCAGCTACAAATCCTGGTCCTAATCCTATTGTTATTGGAGCCATCTCTTTATTCGTTCCAAGATTTTTTTTAGCAATTATACAATCAACCAATATATGTGGTTTTATTTTTTCTATTATTCTACATTCCTCATCAATCATTATAGGAACAATATTTTTTTCCCAAGCTTTGTATATTTCATCTTCATTTTCAACTTTTTTACAAATTATATTTTCAACCTCTGTTTCCCCATCATAAATTGCTTCTGAAAAAGCAACAGTTCTTCTTATGGCACTTGGTTTTTCTATTTCTAAAATTAAAACTTCAAATCCTGAAGTGTGAAGAACTTCTACAACTCCTGTGGCTAAATCTCCACCACCTCTAACTACAACTTTCATTTTATACCCACCTTTTTTATTTTATTTTTTATTATACCATAAAAAAGTTTTCTATTGTATTTTATAAAAAATTTAAAAATAAAAAAAGGGTATTACTATTTTTGTAACACCCTTTAAATATCAAATTTATTTTTATTCAACAGTAACAGATTTTGCTAAATTTCTTGGTTTATCAACATCTAATCCCTTATGAACTGCTGTATAATAAGCTAATAATTGTAGTGGAACTACTGATAATACAGGAGTTAATAACATTCCATTATCATTTACTATTACAACTTCATCAGAAACATCTCTAACTTCTTTATGAGTATCTTTTGTAACAGAAATTACATAAGCTCCTCTTGCTCTAACCTCCTTGATATTAGAAGCAACTTTTTCAACCATAGAATCTTGTGTAGAAACTACAACAACCATAGTTCCCTCTTCAATAAGAGCTATTGGCCCATGTTTTAATTCTCCAGCAGGAAAAGCCTCTGTATGAATGTAACTTATCTCTTTCATTTTTAGAGAGCCCTCTTTTGCTATTTTATCATCAATTCCTCTTCCTAAATAAAATCCTCTATCTTTTTTATAAATCTTTTTAGCTATATTAGAAATTCTTTCCTTTTGAAGAAGAATATTTCCAACATTTTCAGGTAATTTATAAACATCATCTAAATATTTTTGTAGTTCCTCTTCTGTTATTTTTTTATTTCTATAAGCAAGATATAGAGAAATTAAATACATTGTAACAACTTGTGTTGTATAAGCTTTTGTAGAAGCTACTGAAATTTCTACTCCAGCTAACGTATAAATTACAACATCTGCCTCTCTTGAAATAGTAGAACCAAGTACATTGGTTATAGCTATTGTTGTAGCTCCTTTACTTTTGGCAAGTTTTAAAGCCATTAATGTATCTAAAGTTTCTCCAGATTGACTTAAAAATATGACTAAACTTTTTTCATCAAGGAATGGGTCATTGTATCTAAATTCAGAAGCTATATCAACATTCGTTCTTAATCCATTTATTTTTTTAAAGAAAAATTCCCCTTGAAGTCCAGCATGATAAGCTGTCCCACAAGCTATAATATGTATTTCATTAAATTTATTAAAATCTATATTGTCAAAAGCTCTTCCAAAATTTATATGTCCCTCTACATCAATATAAGCTGATAAAGTTTTTTCTATCATTTGAGGTTGTTCTTCAATCTCTTTTAACATAAAATGTGGATAACCATTTTTTGTAGCTTGGTCCATATCCCACTCTATTTTTGTAATTTTTTTATCTATAATATTTTTATTTTCATCTAAAACTGTAACTTTATCTTCTTCTATAAGAGCTACTTCTCCATTATCTAAGAAAATCACATCTCTAGTATATTTTAAAATTGCTGGTACATCAGAAGCTATAAATTTTTTATTTTCTCCAATTCCTATAATTAATGGACTTTCTTTTCTAGCACAAATAATTTTATTAGGATAATCCTTATGAATAATTCCTAGTGCATAACTTCCTCTAATTCTTTCTTTTACTTTAAACATAGTTTCAATTAAATTACCTGTATAAAGTTCAGAAAAAAGTTGTGATACAACTTCAGTATCTGTATCAGAATTAAAAATATATCCTTTTTTTATAAGTTCATCTTTTAATATAGAATAATTTTCTATAATTCCATTGTGAACAACAGCAACTTTTCCATCATTACTACAATGAGGATGAGCATTTCTATCTGTTGGATTTCCATGAGTAGCCCATCTTGTATGTCCAATTCCTACATTAGAAAAAATATCTTTTTCTTTTAATGAATTTACAAGATTTTCTAATTTTCCACTTTTCTTTTCTAAAAATATCTCTCCATTTTCTACAACAGCAATTCCAGCTGAATCATAACCTCTATACTCCAATTTACTAAGTCCATCTAAGATTATTTCAACAGCCTTCTCATCATTTCCTACATATCCTACAATTCCACACATAAAAAAATCCTCCTTAATATAAATTTTTGTACACAAAAAAATACTTTAGGAGAATATTGTGGTTATCCTTTTGTCCTACAAATCACTTTGTAGTTTTGTAGATAACGGTTACAACTACCTCTGAGACATCCGCCGAATTTTCGATAATCTCAGTCCTCGTCAACTATAAAAATAGTTCTGGCGCTTCTATTTACATTTTCTCCTCAAGATTTTTAACAATGTTTTTTTTATTATATCAATTTTTTATTGGTATTTCAATAAAAAAGAAATTTTAGTCTAAAAAACAACTAAAATTAATAAATAATTTTTATTCACATACTAAAAATTTTTACCACTTTTTTATAAAAATATAATTAAGAATTGATTTTTATAAAAAAAGTTGTTGTAATTTTTTTATTCTTGATAAAAAATAAAATTTTCGTAATTGAAAAATACTTTCGTAATTTATGAAATGAGCTGAACGCTAAAAAATGACACTGTTTGAACGAAGTGAGTTTGTCATTTTTAGTGAAGCGAATAAAATAAATAGAAAATATTTTTATGGAGATAAATTTTATTTTATAACAAAAAATTTCACAACAACCTATTTTATTTTTTTATTTTTATAGAAATATTCTATTTTTATTTTAAAATATCTTTGATAGCTTCAACTACTCTATCAATATATTCTAACTTAGCTCCCTCTCCCATATGTCCTATTCTTAAAATATATTTTTCATATTCTCCATATGAGCTGGCTATCATTATTTTATATTCATCTTTTAATTTTTTTATAAATTCTTTTGTAGTATATCCTTCTGGTACATAAAAAGCTGTCACTGTTGAAGCATAATCATTTTCTAAATAAAGTTTTAAACCTAATTTTTCTATATTTTCTCTACAATATTTAGAAACTTCTTTATGTCTTTTTACAACTTTTTCTATTCCCTCATCTAAAAGATTATCTATAGCTTTATCTAATCCCATTATATCACTAGCTGGCATTGTATATGGAAAAAGTCTTTCTTCAACACAATTTTCCCAATAAGATAAATTACAATAAAAAGAGTTTATTGGAGTTTTTCTATTTTTTATAATTTTCCAAGCTTCATCACTTACTGATAAAATTGTTAATCCTGGTGGTGCTGAAAAAACTTTTTGAGAACCACCTAAAGCAATATCAACTCCCCAATCTTTAACATTAAAAAATTCTCCACCAATAGCAGCTACTGTGTCTACTACTGTTAATATTCCTTTAGATTTTAACAATTTACAAATATTTTCTACATCATTTAAAACTCCTGTAGGAGTATCACAATGTACAACAGTAGCAAATTTAAAATTACTATCTTTCTCTAAAAATTCTTTTAATTTTTCAATATCAATCCCACATTTTGTATCTCCAAGAAATTTTACAACCTCTCCACCATATGGTGTAATAAGTCCTTCAAATCCCTCTCCAAAAAGTCCATTGGCTATAACAAGAACTCTATCTCCTTTTTCTGTAAGTGAAGCACAAGCAGCATCTAATCCTACCATTCCTTCTCCACTCATTATAACTATATTTTTCTTTTCACTTCCAAATACTTTTGAAAATTTTTCTCTCAATTCATCATAAAAAATAAAAAACTCTTCATCAATATCTGGATTTCCGAAAAATTTACTTCTAGCTTCTAAGACATTTTCTCTAACAATAGTTGGTCCTGGTGTCATCATTAAATAATTTGGTTTATACATCTTTCCTCCTAAAGTTCAAAATTTTTCTTATTATAGCATATTTTTTATGATTCCCAAATCTTTTTTAAATTTTTTATAAATTTAAAATCATCTTCTACACTTCTTCCTTTTATTGTTAAATATCCACCAATCATAAGTCCATTGGCTCCAGCTAAAAAAGCACTTCCCATAAAATCTTTTAAGATACTCTCCCTTCCAGCTACAACTTTTATATTTTTATCTTTAAGAATAAGTCTGTATATAGCAATAGTTTTTAAAATTTCATCAACACTTAAAATTTCTCTATCTCCATGTGGAGTTCCTTTAATTGGATTTAAAATATTAAGAGGAATAGCATCAACCCCTAATTCTTTACAAGTAAATGCCATATCTATTCTATCTTCCCAAGTTTCTCCCATTCCAATTATTCCACCACAACAAACTTTCATTCCAACTTTTTGAGCTGCTTTAATTGTTTCTACTCTATCTAAAACATTATGAGTTGTGGCAACTATATCTTTATATGCTTTTATAGAAGTTTGTAAATTTGAGTGAAATCTTACAACTCCTGCTTCTTTTAAAGTTTTTAATTCATCTTCATTTAAAAGTCCTATTGAACAACAAATTTCAATATTTTCTTTAGACATATCTTCAGCAAATTTTTTTATTGTTTCATAATCTTTTGTCCCTTTTTGTATTCCTTTACCACTTGTCACAATAGCAAATCTATCACTATTATGAGCAATAGCCTCTTTACATTCATTTTCTAAAACTTCTAAATCTTTTAATGGATAAGTTTCTATACAAGTATTATATTTTTCTGACTGAGCACAAAATTTACAATCTTCTGAGCATTTTCCAGATTTTGCATTTGTTATTGTACAAGTTTCTATTTTATTTCCACAATATTTTTCTCTTACTTCATTGGCTACATTAAATAATTCTAAAAGTTTACTTCCTTTTAATTGACATAACTCCAAAGCTTCTTCTTTTGTAATCTCTTCATCTATATATTTTCTAATATTTAATTCCATAGAACACCTCTTAATTATTTTTTTATATGATATATTATTTGAAAAAAATAGTAAACCAATTTTATTTTAAAAGTTAACATTTAGAAAAATAAATTTTTTTATTTATTTTTTTAGAAAATATATGTATAATATTTTATATTGATTTTATTTTGGAGGTTTTTTATGAAAGACGGTTTAAAAGAAGGAATGAAACTTACTCATACTAAAATAGTTGGTTCTGAGGAAACAGCAGCAAAAATAGCTTCTGGTACTTTAGAAGTTTATGGCACTCCATATTTAGTAGCTTTTATGGAAAAAACTTCTCTTGATATTGTTGCTCCTTTCTTAGATGAAAATGAATCAACTGTTGGGATTGCAATGAACATGAAACATTTAAGAGCTAACAAAGTTGGAGATGAAATCTCTTGCGAATCTACTCTTGTAAAAATAGAGGGAAGAAAGTTAACTTTTGAAGTTAAAGCAATGTATAAAGATATTGTTATCGGTGAAGGTGTACACGAAAGATTTGTTATTGATGTAAATAAGTTTCTTTCTAAATTAAATTAATAAAAATAAATAAGCTATTGCAAATTTTGTTATTAACAATTTCATAAAATGCAATAGCTTTTATTTTCCTATATTTTTTTATACCAATTTATAAAATTTTTAATTCCATCTTTAAAAGTTGTTTGAGGATTATATTTTATCATCTCTTTAGCTTTTGAAATGTCAGCAAAAGTCCTATCTACATCCCCACTCTGTTTTGGCATCTCCCTTACTTTTGCTTTTTTATTTAATGTTTCCTCTATTGTAGAAATCATCTCTTTTAATGAAACAGTATTTGAATTTCCAAGATTTAATATTTCATAAACTCCTTTATTTTTATCAAGGTAATCAATAGATTTCTTTATTCCTTGTACTATATCTTTTACATAGGTATAATCTCTTGAGCTACTTCCATCACCAAACATCTCTATCTCTTCATCATTTATTATTTTCTTTGTAAATTTATGGATTGCTAAATCTGGTCTTTGTCTTTCTCCATAAACAGTAAAAAATCTTAATTGAATCATATTAACACCATAAAGATGAGAATAAACATGTCCCAAAATTTCTCCAGATTTTTTAGTAGCAGCATAAGGAGAGATTGGAAAATCTACTATATCTTTTTCAGAAAAAGGTACTTTTTTATTATTTCCATAAACAGATGAGGAAGAAGCTTGAATAAATTTTTTTATTTGAAATTTTTTACAATTTTCTAAAAGGTTTAAAAATCCTTTTATGTTTACATCTTCATATTCCATTGGTTGTAATAGTGACGGTCTTACACCAGCAAGTCCAGCTAAGTTTATAATAATTTCTGGCTTTTCAACAGAAAAAATATTCTCTACTATTTTTTCATCTCTAATATCTCCATAATATAATTTATAATCTTCGTTATTTATCTCTTGAGAAACTTTTTTAATAATCTCATCTTTTGATAAATTATAATTTTCTATATTAATTTTTTTAAAATCGTCCAATCTATTTAAACTTTCAAAAATATTTCTTATTTTAATTTTATAAGAATAAAATTCATGAAAATTATCAAGATTTATTATTTTATAATTTTCTTTTAACAACTCTTCACAAAGATGAGAACCAATAAATCCAGCTCCCCCTGTTATTAATATAGTTTTTTTCATTTTTTCTCCTTAATCTCTTTTAAAAATATCTCTTGTATATACTTTATCTCTTACATCATCAAGTACTGAATCATATCTATTAGCCAAAATACTTCCACTTAATTTTTTAAATTCTTCTAAATCATTTACAATTTTATTGCCAAAAAATGTATCTTCATCTTTTAAAGTTGGCTCATAAATAATAACAGAAACTCCTTTATCTTTAATCCTTTTTATTATTCCTTGAATACTACTCTGTCTAAAATTATCACTATTACTTTTCATTGTTAAACGATAGATTCCAACTGTTGAATTTTCTATATTTTCAAACTCTAAATTTTCTAATACACGATTTGCTATAAAATCTTTACGAGTATGATTAGATTTTACAATAGCTCCTATGATATCTTGGGGAATTTCATCATAATTAGCTAAAAGTTGTTTTGTATCTTTTGGTAAACAATAGCCACCATATCCAAAAGATGGATTATTATAATATGTCCCTATTCTTGGGTCTAAACAAACTCCATCTATAATATCTTTTGTATTCAAATTTTTCATCTCTGCATATGTATCAAGCTCATTAAAATATCCAATTCTTAAAGCTAAATATGTATTTGAAAAAAGTTTTACAGCTTCAGCTTCTGTAAATCCCATAAATAAAGTTTCAATATCTTTTTTTATAGCTCCCTCTTCCAATAATTTTGCAAAAAGATGGGCTTTTTCAGTTAAAAATTCATCACCTTTATCAGTTGAAACTATTATTCTTGAGGGATACAAATTATCATACAAAGCTTTTGATTCTCTTAAAAATTCTGGACTAAAAATTATATTTTTACTATTATATTTTTTTCTGATTGATTCAGTATATCCAACAGGAATTGTAGATTTTATAACTATAATTCCTTTATTATTAACTTTCAATATTTCTTCTATAACTTTTTCTACTGTAGAAGTATCAAAATAATTTGTTTTTACATCATAATTTGTTGGAACAGCCACAATTATAAAATCAGCATTCCTATAAGAATTTTCACTATCTAAAACTCCTTGTAAATTTAATTTGTGATTTGCTAAGTATTCTTCTATATAATCATCTTGAATAGGAGATATTTTATTATTTATCATTTTAATTTTTTCTTCATCTACATCTAAAGCTGTAACTTTATTATGTTGAGCTAATAATATCGCTATTGATAATCCAACATATCCTGTTCCAACCACTGTTATATTCAAAGAATTTTTATTTTCCATACCCTAAACTTCCTTTCTAATCCTAAAATTCAAAGATAAAATATTTTTTATTTTTATAAATAATATTTAGATTTTTATCTTTTAAATCATCTATATATTTTGTTTTAGATATAAATATTTTTTTATCTATTGAAATATTTTCGCCAAAATTATCTGTTATTATAATCTCTTTATTTATTACATCTTTTAAATTTACAATATCTTCAAATCTATAAGATATAATTTGATTCCTTGCATCTTTATTTATTATTTTTATAGGATATTTCAATGTATAATTTTTATTGTAAAACTCTATATTAAAGTTGATAAATACAAAAATTATAAACAGAGAAATTGGAGTTATTAATAATCTTTTATAAAAATTTTTCTCCTTATTAAAAATCAAATTAAAAGGAATAGAAAAAATTGATAAAACTTCCATTACTATTAATAAAATCTTTCCAATTTTTTTATCTCTCAATTTCATAATAAAACTTAATAACAATAAAATTGCTCCTGGAGATATTGGTAAAAGATATATTTCTAATTTTCCACTTGCAATGGAAAGTAAAACTATAACCACTATTGTCCAAACAAAACCTATTTTTTCTAAAATATCCCATTTATTATAAGATTTTATATTTTTTAAATAATAAACTATTGAAAATAATATTGTAATTCCATAGGGATATAATATAGCTGGTAATTTTTTTATATAATAATAAAAAGGTCTTACATGAGCTTTTGATTTTACAATTCTTCCTACTGTTTCCTGTCCAAATAAAAGATTTACATACTCTTTTCCCTCTGGATAAGTAAAAAGTTTTCCTATCCATATTCCTAAAAAACACAATATTAAAAGAATTCCTCTAAAAAATTTTATCTTTTTTAAAAATCCTATATTTTTTTCAAACATAAGAAAAACCAGTATAATTCCTACAGGAATTCCAAATCCTGCTGGTCCTTTTGTAAAGATAGCCAAAAATATAAATATATATATTGCAAAAATATTTATATTATTAAATTCAATTTTTCCATAATATAAATTAAAGAAAAAATAAAGAGATAAAAATATAAAACAACTCATAAGCATATCCATTCTTATAAAAGCTGATGTCCCTATAAAAAATGGAATAGAAATTAAAAATATAGTAAATATAAAAGCTTCTCTTTCACTTTTAAATCTTTTTATAAATTTATAAAAATAAGTTGTTATAAAAAATGATGGAATAAGACTTCCTAATATTATTGTTCCCTGTATAAAAAAATCTTTCATATATTTTCTAGCTAAAAATAATATGAAAAAATATAAAGGTGGTTTATCTGGATACAGCTCTCCTAAATATTTTAAAATAAATAAATTTTTACTTTGAATCATATTATCAACTATAACAAAATATTTAATTTCATTTTTTATATCTGGAAAACGAAATATAGCTAAAGGAAAAAATACAAAAATATATACTCCTAAAAAAATTAGATAATTTTTATCTATTTTTAACTTTCTTTCCATAAAAGCTCCTTATTTTTTTCTAAAAAGTAAATTTCTATAACTTCGTTAACTTCATTAAAATATAATTCTTTCTTTAAAACAGTATAATTTTCTTTTACATCTTTTGGTAAATCAGAGAAAAATATTAATTTTTCTGGTAAGGATTCTATATTTTTATAATCTTCTATCTCTTTTCCAACTCTCCAAACATCCATAATTCCATAAGAGTCTGAATATATTTCCTCTTTATTAGAAGCTTTTACAAATTCTTTAATATTCTTTGCATTTATAAATTTTTGTTGTTTATCTACAAAGTTTTTAGAAATAAAACCACTTGTAACTGAATAAACTACCAAAAAGAAAATCCCACTTCCTACTGTAATATACTTTAAAAAATATTCCTTTTTATTTTTTAAATTTTTAAAAGAGAAATATATAAATGGTGCTAAAAAAATAATTAATAAAAAAGTATATTCTATTTGGAAATTTTTAGCTAAATATTGATTTACAAAAACAAATCCTAAAAGTCCACAAGATAATAATAAAATAAAACCATTTTGAATATTTAGAAGAAATTTATCTGATTTTTTTAATTTATCTAATGTTAAATTGTAATAATAATAGCAGATATTTCCAACTCCTATACTTGAAACCATAAATATTGGAATTCCATATCTTTTCTTTTTCATTTTTATTATTGAAATAAAAATTATCACTAAAATATTCCAGAAAAAAATTAACTTTGAAAAACTTTTATTTTCATTTCTCTCTTCACTCCATTTTTTTAAAAATAAACTTATAGAAAAGAATAACCATATTCCCATGTATAAAAAGTAATCTAAATAGTAAAAAAGACTTTTTTCATGAGAGTTCATCCAAGTATTTTCCTCTTTTTTAAGAACTGATAAAAAGAAATCTGGATATTTAAAATAAACTATGCTTGGCCAAATCAAAGCTAAAACAATTCCAACTAAAATAAAAATTATTATATTTTTTAAATTTTTCTTATACTCATTTAAACCAAAAATAAATATATGTGCCAATAAAAATGGGATAAAAAGTCCATAAATTCCAACAGGTCCTTTACTCATAATAGATAGGGCTAAAAATATTCCAGCAAATATAAACTCTTTTGTTTTTGATGATTTTAACCCTCTTACAAAAAAAGTTATACTTCCAAAAATAAGTACATAGGTAAACATATCCCATGTATTTTCATTTCCAACTTTTATTATCATAAAAGTTGTACTTGCTACAAAGCTTCCCAAAAAACTTAAAAATATATTTTCAGTAAAATTTTTTATAAAATAATAAACTAGAAATATAAAAATTATTCCCAATATTCCAACAGGTATCCTAAGAATCCATTGATTTGTAAAATTTTCTGTAAGTTTCATCATAATAGCTGTTAACCATGTTGGAAAAGGTGGTTTCTCAAATCTCAACATTCCATTTAATGTAGGAATTAAAAAATTATTATTTAAAACCATCTCTCTAGCTGTTATAAAATTTCTAGCTTCCATAAGTCCCACAGGTCTTATTCCTAAATTTATAAAAAAACTTATAAAAGATACAATTCCAAGCAAAGATAAATATATTTTTTCATTTTGTTTACTCAACATATTTACTCCTCAGTTTTAAATTTTTTAATTAAATAAATATTTCTACTATAAATCAATACATTTGGAGCTTGTCCTAATATAAATACAGGGTCTTTTTTATAAATAGCATAAATCAATAAAAGTGTGCTTCCTCCTAAACTAAAAACCCAAAATGAAAATGGAATTACACTTTTCTTTGCCTTTTCACTTGCAATCCATTGAATTATAAACCTCATTGAAAAAAGTCCTTGTCCGATTAGTCCTAATAAAAACCACACATTCCATTTAAACATTTTTATCTTCTCCCATTTCAACTTGATATCTCAATCTTCTTTTTTTCATCCATCTAACAGCAAAAGCATCTTTTAAACCTTTAAAGAGTCTGTTAAAGACCCCATATTTAGAATATCCAAATTCTCTATCATAATGTTTTACAGGAATTTCAACTACTTTAAATCCATTTATTTTTGCCAAAGTTGGAAGGAATCTGTGCATTCCTTCATAGAGATAAAAACTTTTAACAACCTCTTTTTTAAAAAGTTTTAAAGGACAGCCTGTGTCTTTAATATCATCTCCTGTAATATAATTTCTAACTGAATTTCCTACAATAGAAGATATTTTTCTTTTTAATCCATCTTCTCTTGTTTCTCTTTTTCCATTAACCATATCATATTCTTTTATATATGGTAAAAGTGTATATACATCTTTTGGGTCTGTCTGTAAATCTGAATCCATCATTAAAACTAAATCTCCACTAGCTTTTTTAAAAGCAAAATCTAAAGCTGCTGTTTGTCCATTATTTTTTGTAAAATGATATACTTTTACATGTCCATTTTTTTTAGCTTCTTCATTTAAAATCTCTTTACTTCCATCTGTACTTCCATCATTTACTAAAATAATTTCATAAGAATCAAAACCTTTTTTCAAAGAGTTTTCCACTTTCTCTATAAATCTTGAAATATTATCTTTTTCATTATAAACAGGTGCTACAACTGAAATTCTTTCCATACCTCTATCTCCTTTTTTATTTTTTTGAATTATATAATAGTATTATTAAGATTTGGTAAAGAAAATTTAATTAACCAAAAAAAATTTTTTTAAGTCTAAATCGAAAAAAGGAAGGATTTAATATGAAGAAAATTTTGATAATAGAAGATGATAAAAAAATAAGAAGACTTTTAGAGTTAGAATTAGAACATGAAGGTTATTTGGTAGAAAGTTATGAGGAAGGGGATAAAGCTATTGAAAAATTTAAAAATAGTTTTTTTGATGTTATTCTTCTTGATTTGATGCTTCCAAATTTATCTGGAGAAGAAATCTGTAAAATTATTAGGAAAATATCTGAAATTCCTATAATTATAATAACAGCAAAAGATAGTATAGTTAGTAAAGTTGATTTATTAGATATGGGAGCTGATGATTATATAACAAAGCCTTTTAATATAGAGGAACTTTGTGCTAGAATAAGAGTTGTCTTAAGAAATAAAAAAAATTATAATACAAAGGATATTTTGAGATATGGAAATCTAAGTCTTAATACTTCTTTAAAAGTTTTAAAAAGAGATGAAGAGGAAATTCCTTTAACAAAAACAGAATATAAATTATTAGAAATTTTCTTTTTAAACAAAGAAATTGGATTGAGTAGAGAAAAAATAATAGAAGAAGTATGGGGATTTGATTTTGATGGGGATAACAAAATAGTTGATGTTTTTATTAATTCCTTAAGGAAAAAAATAGATTCAGAAAAAGAAAAATATATCTCTTCATTAAGAGGATTTGGATATATTTTTAAATTAAAAAATTAGTTGGAGAAATCAATATGAAAAAATTAGCCCATGAACTTCATAAAAATTACAAACTTTTAATAGTTATTTTCATACTTCCATATATAACATTTTTACTTTTTTTTGCTTCCTACATAAAAAAAGTTTCATTTAATGATATTTATTCTGTTGACAGTTTTCTAAGTTATGAGCTAACAGAATTTAAAGAGGAGATAACTTCTAAAGAAAAAACTGTAGACCAATTTTTTTATGAAGCTTTAGAGGAATGTCCAGATGTTTCAGGAGTAAATGTATTTTTTAGATTTAATGGAAAAATCTATTCTGATGATAAATCTCCTTCACATTTCTATAATTTTGAAAATAAAGAATTTTCTGAAGAAATTCAAAAAATAGATTTTTATAAATATCATTTTTTAAAAAAGATTGTTAGTGCTGAGGATTTTGGAAATATTGAAGTTTTAATAGTAAAAGATTTGACAGATGATAGACTTTTACTTTTTAATGTTATTATGGTTTCTACAATTCTAATAACTATTGCTTTTTTAATAAGTATATTTGTATCTAAAAAGTTTTATGATGAAGTGGTTACCTCTATAAATAACTTACAAAAAATTACCAATAATATAAATCTTAACAATATAAATCCACAAATAAAATCTAAAAATTATTTTATTGAAATAGAAAAAGTTATATTATCTTATGAAAATATGTTAGAGAGATTATACAATCAAACAAACTCCCAAATGGAATTTGTCAATAATGCTTCTCATGAATTAAAAACTCCTCTTTTTATAATCAAAGGTTACTTAAATTTAATTGAAAGGTGGGGAATTGAAAAAAAAGACATTTCATTGGAAGCTCTAGCTTCTATAAAAGAGGAAGTTGAAAATATGGATATTCTTATAAAAAAATTATTATTTCTTGCAAAAGATGATAATGAAAATTTAGAATATATTGAATTAGATATTTCAGAAGTCATTTCAAATATTATTTCAGAATTAAAAATAGCTTATCCTAAACAAAAAATATCTTTTAATAGTAGTGAAAATTATATAAATTCTGATTATTTTTTAATAAAGCAACTTTTTTTCAATCTTATTGAAAATGCAATAAAATATGGAAATAATAATGAAATAAATGTGTCTATTATCAATAATAAAAATCTTTCAATTATAATTGAAGATAACGGTATTGGAATATCAAAAGAAAATCTAAATCATATTTATGATAGATTTTTTAGAGTTGATAAAAGCAGAAATAGAGAAATAAAAAGCCATGGTTTAGGTTTATCAATAGTTAAAAAAATTACTAGAATATTAAAAATCGACTTGAATATTGAGAGTGAAATAAATAAAGGTACAAAAGTTACAGTAACAATTCCTACTACAAAAATATAAATTTTTTAATATCTTTTATAATAAAAAGAGGCTATTGTATTTTATATTTACAATAACCTCTTTTTTTATTTTAAGAGTCTTTTAGGAATAAATTTATTTTTTTAATTTGCTTATTAAAGATTTTACTTTTTCTGAAATATTTTCAGCTCCTACAATGTCACTTACTAAGCAAATTCTTTTTGCTCCTCTCTCAACTATTTTATCAATGTTATAATCTTTTATTCCTCCAATGGCAACAAAAGGAATATCCAAATTATTTACAACATATTCTAAGTATTCTAATCCTACAGGAGCAGTATCTTTTGTTGTTGTAGGAAATATTGGACCAACTCCAATATAATCTACATCACTATTTTCAAAGGCTTTTTTTCCTTGCTCTGGAGAGTGAGTTGATAGACCAATAATTTTATCTTCACCTATAAGTTTTCTTACTTCACTAGGTGGAATATCATCTTGCCCAACATGAACTCCATCTGCATCAACTAAAATTGCTATATCAATGTTATCATTTACTATAAACACAACTCCATTTTTTTTACAAACTTCTCTTATCTCTCTAGCTTCTTTTAATTTTTCTCCCAAGCTTTTATTTTTTTCTCTATATTGAATTATTTTTATTCCACCACGAATCATTTCCTCTACACATTGTAGATTAGTTTTTCCATTGGCAAAATTTTCACCTGTAATTCCATATATTCCTTCAGGGATAATTATTCTATTTCTCAAAATATCCTCCTATCTCTAAAACTTTCTCACTCATCAAAGCTGCCACTATTCCAACTTTATGAGAATATGTTTTATAATCATCAGTATCTTTTTTGAAATCTCCTACTACAATTAAATTTTTTCCAATATTTTTTATTTCAATTGATTTTGTATCATAATCTCCAATTCCAGAAGCTGAAATAATTTTTTTTCCAAGTGGTAAAAGCTCTTCTACTAAAATACTTTTATACTCTTTTTTATCAAATGCTTCCACTACAATATCACAATCTTTAAAAAATTCCACAATATTCTCTCTATCAAATTTAATTATTTCAAAATCAATTTTTATTTCAGGATTTATAAGGGATAAATTTTCTTTTAAAGTTTCGCTTTTGTATTTTCCAATTTGATTTTTGAAATAAAATTGTCTATTTAAATTTGATTCTTCAATCTTATCAAAATCTCCAAACTTTAAATATTTTACCCCTGTTCTCACTAAATGATAGGCTACATTACTTCCGATTCCACCACAACCAGCTATCCCTATTATCATTTGATTTGCTCCCAATCTTTAAATATTGGTTGATATCCATTATCTCTAATTGCTTGTATTGTTTCTTCAGCACTTCTATTGTCACTTATTTCAAATTGACAAGTAGATGGGTCATTCTCTGTGTATCCTCCAACATCTGTTTTAGAACCAACAGACATTTTTGTAATTCCCATATGCATTAAATGGTCTCTAAATGAAGCTACCTCCCTTGTAGAAATATTTATATCAGCTTTTATTTGGAAAATTCTAAAAGCTGTCATAAATTGTACAAAAGTTATATCATCTAGTGGATGGTCTGGTTGGAATCCTCCTTCAGCTGGATTTATTCTTGGTAAAGAGATTGAGAAAGATGAATTCAAATAATTATCAGTTAAATATTTTAAATGCATTCCAGCCATAAAAGCTTCTTTTCTTATTTCACTTAAACCAAATAAAGGTCCAATTCCAATAGTTCTTATTCCAGCTTTTGCCCCTCTCTCTGGAGTATTTAAACGGAAATGATAATCTTTTTTCTTACCAGATAAATGAACTTCATCATATCTCTCTTCATTATATGTTTCTTGATATACTGTTAATCCATCTAATCCAATATCTACTAATTCTTTATATTCCCATTCTTCTAATGGCATAACCTCTATTGAAACAGAATTAAAATATTTTTTTAATATTTTTACAGCTTCTTTTAAATAATCTAAAGTTACAAGTCCGTGAGCTTCTCCTGTAAGCATTAAAATATGTTCTACTCCTGTTTTTGCTATTTCTTTAGCTTCTTCCTCTATTTGCTCTAGATTTTGATGTTTCCTTACAATGTGATTTTTCTTTGAGAAACCACAATAAGTACAGTTGTTTGTACAGAAATTTGAAATATATATTGGCATATAAAGAGATATCACATTTCCAAAATGTTGTGTTTTTATCTCATTGGCTCTTCTAGCCATTTCTTCTAAATGATTTTTTGCTATTGGAGAAATTAAATTTAGAAAGTCATATTCTGTTAGATGTTCTTTATAAATACTATCTACTACATCTTCATCAGTAACTTTTGAAAAATATCCTTCAAAATCAAAATCTTTCCATTCTTTTACAACAGAATAAAATCCCATTATTTGTCACCTCTAAATAAGAAATCTGTAAGAGGAGATGAAGCATTAGCATATTTTGAAGTTTTAGCTAATTTTGAAAGATAAGCCATTCTTCCAGCTTTTACTCCTAAAGCGAAAGCCTCTCCCATTTTTACAGGGTCCTCAGCTGTTGAAATAGCTGTGTTAACTAATACAGCGTCAACTCCCATTTCCATAGCCTCAGCTGCTTGAGATGGAGTTCCTATTCCAGCATCTACAATTACAGGAACTTTTTTATTTTCATTTATCATTTCTATTAGAGCTTTTGTTTGTAATCCTTTATTTGAACCAATTGGTGAACCTAAAGGCATTACAGCAGCTGCTCCAGCCTCTTCTAATTTTTTAGCTGTAATTAAATCAGGAACTATATAAGGTAAAACTATAAATCCTTCATCAGCTAATACTTTTGTAGCTTTTATTGTTTCTTCATTGTCAGGCATTAAATATTTCATATCATTGATTATTTCAATTTTTATAAAATCTCCACAACCAGCTTCTCTAGCTATTCTAGCTATTTTTATAGCCTCTTCAGCATTTCTAGCCCCTGATGTATTAGGTAATAATGTTACATCTTTAGGAATATAATTTAAAACATTTTCCTTTGGATTTGAAAAGTTTACTCTTCTTAATGCCATTGTTATAATGTTTGAACCACTTGCTTTTAACATTGGAGCTATCAAATTTTTATCAGAAAATTTTCCTGTTCCTGTTAATAATCTACTTTCAAATTCATGTCCTTTTAATACTAACTTATCCATTTTTCCTCCAACTTATTTTTTATTTTTATTCATATACATATTTTTTCTTATCCACCAGAAACAAAAACTAGAACTTCTACAACATCATTTTCTTTTATAGTCACATCTTGCCAATTATCTTTTTTAATAAGATTATCATTTATTAAAACCACTGCTCCAGAAAGAGTTATATTTTTCTCTATTGAAGTTTTTTCAATAAATTCTTTTAAAATAATTTCTTTTTCTATTTCCTCTTCAACACCATTTAAAATTATTTTCATAAATTTTCCTCCTTTCTCAAAAATTTTTCTATAAAAAAATCCCTAGTAGAAATCTACTAGGGATAAATCTTCTTATAAAATTTTCCTCTTAAATAACTTAATAGTCAAAGCCTCTTTCTGAGGAATAATTTTACTTCCTTTCGCCAGCATTATCTGGTTCAAGTAATAAGAGTCGAGGTCGAACCTCCTCTCAGCCTTTTTGGCTCCCCTAGTAAGTTATCTATTTAATTTTTTCAAAAGTATTGTATAACTTTATGTTTTATTTGTCAAGTTTTTATTATAATTTAAATTCAGCAGCTAATCCAATAGCATGAACTTGTTTTTCAAATGTTGTTCCATGCTCTTTTGAAGTTCCATCAATATAATCTACATATGAATAAGCTATTGTATATGTTCTAGTTTCATTTGGAGTATATTTAAGTCCTATACTATACATATGAGCATCTAAAGCATAGTCAGTATCTTTGTATGTATCTTCATTAGCTCCTGTATTTGTGTATTGATATCCAGCCATTAAAGTATATTGTTCATTTAGTTTATAATCAAATCCAACTGATGCTTCATATCCGTTTGTGTAATGAGCATAAGCATTACTATCGTTAGCATCTTCTATAAAATAATAGTTTCCACTTGTAAGTAATGTAAGTTTATCATTAACATCATAAGAAATTCCTAATGACATCATTGCTGGTAAGTTTCTATATCCATCTACTAACCATTCTCTTACTATAGGATTTCCTGCTAAATTTTCATATATATCCTCTTCTTTTATTGGAGAATTTACTTTTAATCCATTCATTCCATTTTTAGCTTCAAAATCTAATTGAATTTCACTTTCATATTTAAAACCAATATTTAATCTTTCTATTGGTTGATAGTTAAATCCTACTAACCAACCAATTCCATAGGCTTCTCTTTCTGAATCTAAACTAACATCTACTTTTCCAGCTGGAATAGGACCATTTCCGTCTAAATCTAAATTATAATGTCCTGTTCCTTCTAAAGCTCTTGTTGCATAAATAAATCTAACTCCTCCAGCAACAGAGAATTTTTCATTAACCTTTTGAGCCATTCCTAAGTTTAAATTATAATAAAAAGATGAACCTTTTACTTTACTTCCTCCTAAATAATCTACTGTTGTGTTTGGTAATTTTTCTCTAAAAGTTTTTTCTATTCCTTCTCCAATAACTTCAAAAGCTGATATTCCATTATCATATTTTAAACTTCCTCCACCAGCAGCTATACCACCATGTAAGAAATAACTTCTATCTCCATCTTTTTTTACTATTTGAATACTTGGAACCATTACTGATGGATAATCACTATTGTGGGAATCTCTTATTGGATTTCCTGTTGATACATCTATAGTATTTGTATTCATAGTATAATCTTTAAATACTGTTTGAGTGTTTACTTTTACATAAAGTCCATCTTCCATAAAAGCTGTTCCAGCCGGATTATAGAAAGCTCCTGATGTTCCAATTTTTCCTGTCATTGAAGCGTGGGCAAAATATTCAGCGTCTTGTTGAGCTAAGTAGTCAATACTTCCAGCATAAACATTTACTGAAGCTATTAAAGCCATTAACATAAGTGTTTTTTTCATTTTTTTCTCCTTGATTTATATAATTTTTTATTATTTTTCTGAATTTATTTTCATAGCTTGTTTTAAAATAAGATAACCAACTTCACGAAGCTCACTTTCAATCATTTCATAAGTTGGATTATAAAATCCTGAACAAATTAAACAAGCAAATCCGTGAGTGTACCACCAACCTTTTCTTATCATCCAATTGATAGTACTATCTTTTAAAACATTATATTTGTCACTTTCTTTAAATCCTTTATAAACTAAATTTATCAAATCTCTAGTAATTTCATTTAAAAATTCTTCTGATAAATTCTCTCTCATAAATATAGCTCTGAATAAAGCTTTTTCCTCTTTAGCAAAAAGACAAATTCCTATTCCTATATTTAAAAGTCCAAGTTCTGTATAATTAATTTTTACTTTATCCAGTAGTTTGTTTTTAGCAAGTAATGAAAGTTCATTTTTTAAATCTGACATTGATTTGAAATTAGAGTAGACACCTATAGTAGATATTCCCAACTCGTTGGCTATTGTTCTAGCTGAGATTTTTTTCATTCCCTCTCTTACTAAAATTTCGTATGCTTTATTTAATATTTCCTCTCTTGTGAACTTTAATTTTCTTCCCATAAAAAACTCCTTTTTATTCTTTTCATAACATTATTATAAAATAAAAAAACATATTTTCTACGAACAAAAAAAATTATACTATATATTTCCTTAAAAAGTCAATATATAAATAATTTTTATTTTTTATTTCATAACATTATTATTTTTTTTCATTATAATTTATCAATATTAAAATTACAATAGTAATATATAAACTTATAAAAAAAAAGAAATCATAATTGATTTCTTTTTATATTTTTTCTTTATCGTAATTTATAAACATCATTATAAAAACTATCATTAATCCAATTACAGAAAAAAGGACAGATTTTTCTAAATATTTCTTTGTAATAATAGCTCCTATCATTCCACCTATTATAAAAAAAGTTATAATTCCAAAGTAATTCATACTACTTTTTAAATCTTCTTTATTTTTTATTACCAAAGATTTATAAAGAGCTTCACTTGCACTTCTCAAATTTCCTGTACACATAGTTGAAGCATAGGCTTTACCTCTAAACTTCCTAAAAGACTCTACCTGAAGTGAACACACAAAAGATATTAATACATTTGCTAAAATATCTAAATCTCCAATAGGAATAAAAGCTACTATTATTAAAATTATCATCTCCAATAATAATATACTTTGTCGCCAATGTAAAAATTCTTTATTATATTTTTTTCTAAAAAACTCTGACAAAAGAACTCCAATCACAAAAGCCATTATAGGAGTAAAATATTCTAAAGCACTTTCCCATCTTTTCTCTATGAGATTTATTCCAAATAAAACTATGTTTCCTGTTTGAGCATTAGCAAAAACTTTTCCTCTACATATATAAGTATAGGCATCTAAATAACCTCCAACAACAGCTAAAATTAGACCTACCCTATATCGTTCAGACATCTGAAATATCTTGTTCATTTTTATCACCTCATTGTATGTAATTCCAACTTTATTATAGCATAAAGAAAAAATAAAAAAAATAGTTGACAAATCTATTTTTTTATTATATCATACACAAAATAAAAAATATCCATCAAGAGAAACTGAGGGACTGGCCCTATGATGTTTCAGCAACCTACTTTGTAAAGTGTGGTGCTAATTCCATGTAGATGGTTTAGATTAATAATCTATTCCTTATATCTCTAAATTTTCTTGATGAAAAATTTAGAGATTTTTTATTAAGAGTGATATTTTTTATAATTTAAAAAATTTTAAGGAGATGATAATATGACAAACTTATCAAAAAAATTATTTACAACACTTGTGGCTTTTTCTCTACTAGGAAATTATTCATTTTCTAAGACTCTTAAAGTAGGAGCTTCACCTGTTCCTCATGCTGAAATTTTAGAGGCTGTAAAACCTCAATTAAAAGAAAAAGGAATAGATTTAGAAATTATTGAATTTAATGAATATGTTACTCCTAATTTAGCTTTAGCTGATGGAGATTTAGATGCAAACTTTTTCCAACATACACCTTATCTTGAAAAATTTAAAACAGAGAGAAATTTAAAAATTTCTCAAATTGGGGAAGGAATTTTTATCTCTCCAATAGCTGTATTTTCTGACAAATATAAATCATTAGATGAAATAAAAAAAGGTGGAGTTATAGCTATTCCTAGTGACCCTACAAATGGTGGAAGAGCTTTATTACTTCTTCATAATAAAGGAATTATTACTTTAAAAGACCCTACAGACCTTAGTGCTACTGAATTTGATATCATAAAAAATCCTAAAAAATTAAAATTCAAATCTATTGAAGCTCCTCAACTTCCTCGTGTAATAAAAGATGTTGATGTGGCTGTTATAAATTGTAACTATGCTCTTCAAGCTAATTTAGACCCTATAAAAGATTCTATTGCCATTGAAGGAGCTGAATCTCCTTATGCCAATGTTGTAGCTGTTAGAGATGAAAATTTAAATGATTCTGAGGTAAAAACTTTAGTTGATGAACTTAGAACTGAAAATATTAAAAAATTTATAAATGAAAAATATAAAGGTTCTGTAATAGCAACTTTCTAACTTGAGTTGATAATTTTGGGAAAATTTATCATATTAAAGTAAGATAAGATTAAAAATAAAGAAGGTGTTACAAATTAATTTGTAACACCCATCTTATTTTGAAATATTTAATTTATATTTTTTCTAATATATCCACAACTTCTTCTATTGATAATTTTCCAAAACGAAGGTCTTTATCATTTATAACCATTGCTGGTACACTTAATATATCATATTTTTTCTTGAAATCTTTGTGAGCAAATACATCTATTACTTCTACTTCAACATTTGGATTTTCAACAGCTATTCTTTGAGTTGATTGAACTGTCTCAGGACATCTAGTACAATTTAATGAAATTCCTATTTTTATATTTAATTTTTTATCTATTTTAGATATTCTTTCAATTAATGAATCACTTATTTTTTGTCCTGGTCCTGATACATTATACATAGCTAAAATAAATGAATTTAATTCATGTCCTGTAGGAACAGTTGTATATTTTATTCTTGAAAATTCCCCTTTATCATTTAATATAGCAATAGCAGGTAATTTTTCTAAATCAATACCTTTTTGTGCTAATTCTATATCTGTTTTTTCATAAATTTTAACTTGAATTTTATCATTTGTACTTCCAATCTCTTTTGCCATTTGAATTATATCAGAAGTTTCTTCTAAATCTTCACCTTTTATTACAGCTAATTCTATTTTATTTTGGAATACCTTAGTTACTTCTCTTAGTTGTTCTTTTAGATTTTCATCTAACATTTCTTTTCTTTCTTCACTTTCAACTTCTTTTTCTTCTATTTTCTCTTCTTTTTTCAATCCTAATTTTTCTCTAAGTTCAAAAACATATTTTTCTATATTACTAGAAGCTATAGCTCCATCTGAAACTGCTGTAACAACTTGTCTTAATTTTTTAGGTCTAATATCTCCTATAGCATATACTCCTGATGTACTAGTCATTAAATCTTCATTTGTTAAAATAAATCCTTGTTTATCTATTTCTATGTGGTCTTTAAAAATTTTGCTTTGAGGTTCATATCCAACAAAAATAAATATTCCAAATGTTTCTCCATCTTCAGGAATAAATTCTTCAGTTTCGTTAGTAATATTATTTTTTAAAAGTATTTTTCTTAAAAATTTATCTCCTGTAGCCTCTACAACTTCTGTATTAAACCTAACATCTATTTTTGGATGAGCTAAAACTTTATCAGCTATTGTTCTGGCACAAGTAAAATCTGGTTCTCTAACTATAACATGAACTTTTTTAGCATATTTAGTTAAAAATATAGCTTCTTCAGCTGCAGCAAATCCTCCACCTATTACAAATACATCTAATCCTGTGAAAAATTCTCCATCACATGTAGCACAATATGCTACTCCTCTACCTGAATATTCTATTTCTCCAGGAAAATTTAATTTTCTTGGAGAAGCTCCTGTTGCTATAACAACTGATAATCCTTTGTATTCTTTTCCTGATTTTGTTTTTATGACTTTTATATCATCTTCTAAATTCATATCAATAACTTCATCTTGAACAAAATCATTTTTAAAATTTTTAGCTTGTTCTTTTATTTTATCAACTAACTCACTTCCAGAAATCTCTTTTATTCCTGGAAAGTTAACAACTTCACTAGTTATTTTTATCTGTCCACCTTTTTCTTCTTTTTCTATAATAAGAACATCTAACTTGGCTCTCCCACCATATATTCCAGCTGTAAGTCCAGCTGGACCTCCTCCTATTACAATCATATCGTAAATTTTTTCCATATTCCCTCCTCTATAAAGAAAAGATGTTACTTAAAAAAGCAACATCTTTTTAAATCTTAAAGTTTTCCAACTAAGTCAATTGATGGTTTTAAACTTTCTTTTCCTGGTTTCCATTTAGCTGGACAAACCTCTCCATGTTCTCTTACAAATTTAGCTGCTTGTAATTTTCTTAATAATTCACTAGCTTCTCTTCCTATTCCATTAGCATGAACTTCATAAGCTTGGATAACTCCTTCTGGATCTATAATGAAACTTCCTCTTAATGCTAATCCTTCTTCTTCAATCATAACTTCAAAAGCTCTTGATAATTTTCCTGTTGGGTCAGCTATCATTGGATATTGAACTTTTTTAATTCTTTCAGAAGTATCATGCCAAGCTTTGTGAACAAACTCTGTATCTGTTGAAACTGAATATACTTCACATCCTTCTTTTTTAAATTCTTCATATAAATTAGCTAAATCTTCTAACTCTGTTGGACATACGAAAGTAAAGTCAGCTGGATAGAATACTACTGCAGCCCATTTCCCTTTCATTGATTCATTTGTTATCTCTATAAAATCTCCATTTTGGTACGCTTTCACTTTAAATTCTTCAACTTTTTTTCCTATTAAAGACATAATCTTCCTCCTATTTAAAATTTATTGTTATTTGTATTGATTACAAATTTATTATAGCAACTATTAAATAATTTGTCAATACTTTTTTTTGATTTTCAAAATATTTTTTTGAAAATTTATAAATAATTATTACATTAAAAAAATTATTTATGTTTATTCTAAATTTATAAAAAGTAAAAAAATTTTATAATTAAAAATTAGATTTATATTAAGTTAAATAAAAGAGTTATTGTTCTCAATTTAATTTATTATTAAGTACAATAACTCCTCTAATATTTTTATTCTATTGTTTTTCTAGAATCTCTATCATTTCTTCTAATGACATTTGACCAAAATAGATATTTTTTTCATTTACCACTATAGCAGGAACTCCTACTATATCATGTTTCTTTTTAAATTCTTTATGTGTTAATACATCTATTATTTCAACTGATACATTTTTATTTCTTGAAACAATAAATTGAGTAGCTTGAACTGTATCTGGACATCTAGTGCATTTCAATGAAACTCCTATTTGTACATTTATTTTCTTTTCTATCTTATCTATTCTTTCCAACAACTCTTCTTTTACTTCATCACCAGGACCAGCTATATTATATAAAGCTTGCATAAAAGAATTTAATTCATGTTCTAAAGGAATTGTAGAATATTTTATTCTAGAATATTCATTGTCTTTATTTAAAATAAATACTGCTGGCAATCTTTCTAAAAGAAATTTTTCATTTATTTCTGGAGAACTTCTTTCATATACAAAAACTTTTATTTTTTCAGTTAAACTGCTTAGTTCTCTAAGTAATTCTTCCAAAGCCCTACTTTTCTCTAAATCTTCACCTTTTACCATTACAAGATTTAGTGAAGTTTTAAATCTTTTTGTAAGTTCTACAATTTGTTTCTTCATATTATTATCTAAAATTCCATTTTCTTCTAAATCATCATCTTCTCTTTCTACTTTTGGAAGATTTAATTTATTTCTCAATTCAAAAATATATTTTTCTATTCTTGAGATTGCTGTTCCTCCATCTGATACTGCTGTAACTAACTGTCTTAACTCTTTTGGTCTAATATCCCCTACAGCATAAACTCTTTCCACATTAGTTTCCATATATTCATTTGTTTTTATATATCCCTCTTCAGTTAATTCTATTATTCCTTTATAAATATCTGTTTGTGGAACAAAGCCTATAAAAATAAATAAACCTATATTTTCATTATTTTCTGAAACAACTTCTGTTATCTCTCCAGTAACATTATTTTTCATTTTTATTTTTCTAAGAAGATTATCTCCTTCAGCACTAATAATTTCTGTATTAAATTTAACTTCTATTTTAGGATTTTTTAATACTTTATCAGCAATTGTTTTAGCACAAGTAAATTCTGGTTCTCTTGCTAATATATGTACTTTCTTTCCATATCTTGTTAAAAATATTGATTCCTCTGCTGCTACGAATCCGGCCCCTACAACAAAAATATCTTTATCTTTAAAAAATTCTCCATCACAAATAGCACAATAACTAACCCCTTTTCCTAAAAATTCATCTTCCCCAATAAAATTTAATTTTTTATGAGTTATTCCACTAGCTATTATTATACTTAGTCCTTTATATTCTCCTAATTTTGTAATAACTTTTTTTATATCTCCATCTAATTCTAATTTTATAACTTCATCATGTACAAAACTCACTCCAAATTTTTGAGTTTGTTTTTTCATCATTTCTACAATTTCTTTACCTTTTATAGAGTTTATTCCTGGATAATTAACAACTTCATCAGTTAATTTTATTTGTCCTCCAAAATCATCTTTATCAATAATTAATACATCTAATTTTGCTCTTCCTCCATATATTCCAGAAGTTAAACCTGAAGGTCCCCCTCCAATTACAATAACATCATATATTCTTTCGCCCATAATTATTCTCCTTTTTTATTTTATAAAATTTATATAATTAAATTTTATTTGTAGATTTATAAAGAAAAATAAGAATTAAAATTATTAAAATAAATACTATTTTTTCTTTTAAATTTGAATTAATAAAGTTTTCAAGACTAACTTAAACAGTTTCTGTCATTGCCCAAAAAAAGCTAGTTATAAAAAAGAAACCTAAGAAAATTATAAAAAGTCCAAAATTTAAATGAGGAACTTTTTCCATTTTTATATAATTATATATCCAAAAAAATAATAATTAAAATAGGTGGTAAAATATATTTAAAAAAAATTTAATTTGAGTTTTTCTATTCATTAGTATTATCCTCTCTTTTTTATCCTCATATTAATTATATAAATATAAATTTTTTTCTCATCAACTTTATCTAGAAATTTCTCTTTTATAGTATCTATTTTAAATAATCTTTATCTATAAATATTAAAAACATTTTTTATTTTTATTAATTTCTCAAAATATTATATTTTTATTTTATAAATATATAAATTAGATTTTCAAATAAAAAAATTCTTTCAGTAATAAATACTGAAAGAATTTTGATTTTTTAAATTAGAAAGTAATTATTGCGTCTCCAGTATTTACTTGAGCTCCTTTTCCTGCATTAATAGCTTTTACTACTCCTGTTTTTGTAGAGTATAAATCTGTTTCCATTTTCATTGCTTCTATTACAGCAACTAAATCTCCCTCTTTTACTGAATCTCCAACTTTTACTTTTATATCAACTATTGTTCCTGGCATTGGAGCCTCAACAATTTCTCCGCTAGCTGATACTGTAGGAGCTGGTGCAGGTGTTGGTGTAGGTTCTGATTTTGGTGTAGGTGCTGGTGCTACTGGAGCTGGTGCTGCTTTAGGTTGTACAGGTGCTGTTGTAGCCTGAGCTCCTATTTCTTCTACCTCCACTTCATAAGATTTTCCGTTTACATTTACTCTGTAAGCTCTTAACATTGGTTCCTCCTGAATTTCTTTTGTATCTTTTTCTTGGATTGTTTCTTCCATTGGTTTCACTGGTTCTTCTACTTGTGGTTTTCCTCTATTTTCCAAGAATTTTTTAGCATATTCAGGGAATAGAGCATAACTTAATACATCTTCTGTTGATTTTGCTAAGCTTCCTATTTCTTCTTTTAATTTTTCTAATTCTGGAGCTATTTTATCAGCTGGTCTACATGTACTTGGTACTTCATCTCCAATAATTATTTTTTGTATCTCTTTATCTATTGGAGCTGGACTTTTTCCATATAATCCTCTTACATAATCTTTTATCTCTTTTGGTACTACTTTATATCTTTGTTTTAATAATACATTAAATACAGCTTGTGTTCCTACCATTTGTGACATTGGTGTTACTAATGGTGGATATCCTAAATCTTTTCTTACTTTTGGTATCTCTCTTAATACCTCTTCATATTTATCCATAGCATTTTGTTGAGATAATTGAGACATTAAGTTAGATAACATTCCTCCTGGAACTTGATATACCAATGCTTTTGGTTCTGTTTCCATTACTCTTGGATTTAATATACCGTTTTTTCTATATTTTTCTATTATTCCTTTTAAGTAATCAGCTATCTCCCCTAATACTTCCATATTTAATTTAGGATCTCTTTCTGTATCTTTTAATATTTCAGCAAAGACCTCTGTAGCTGGTTGAGATGTTCCTCCTGAGAATGGAGACATTGCTGTGTCTATTATATCTACTCCAGCTTCTATAGCATTTGCATATAATATTTGAGCTATTCCACTTGTACAATGAGTATGTAATTCTAATGGTAAAGAACATTTTTCTTTTATAGCTGTTATTAAGTCATATCCTGTATCAGGTAATAATATTCCAGCCATATCTTTTATACAAATAGAATCTACTCCCATTTTTTCTAGCTCTTTTACTTTTTTTACATAATAATCTATTGTATGAACCTCACTAGTAGTATAAGCGATACATCCTTGACAATGTCCTTTATATTTTTTTATTGCTTTTATTGTAGTTTTTAAATTCCTAAAATCATTTAATGCATCAAAAGCTCTTATGATATCTATACCATTTTCTAAAGATTTTTTTACAAACTCTTCTACTACATCATCTGAATAATGTCTGTATCCTAATAAGTTTTGTCCTCTTATTAACATTTGTAATTTTGTGTTTTTTACTTTAGCTCTTATAGCTCTTAATCTTTCCCAAGGGTCTTCATTTAAGAATCTTATACAAGAATCAAATGTAGCTCCTCCCCATACTTCCATAGAATAGAATCCAGCTTGATCCATTTTTTCTATTATAGGCAAAATTTCTGCTGTTGTTAATCTTGTAGCTATTAATGATTGTGCCCCATCTCTTAGAGATGTCTCTGTTATTTTCAATTGTGTCATAAGCCCTCTCCTATCTTTCTATTTTTTATTTTTTTTAACTTATTTTGGTTATATTTTAACACTTTATATATTTTTTTTCAATCATTTTTTATAAAAAAAAACACAATTTCAAAGGTCATTTTTATTTAGTTCCAAATATTCTATCTCCACAATCTCCTAACCCTGGAACAATATAACATTTTTCATTTAATTTCTCATCTATTTTAGCTGTGTAAATATCTACATCTGGATGAGCTTCTTGTACTTTTGCTATTCCTTCAGGAGCTGATATTAAACACATAAAAGTTATATTTTTAACTCCCTCATTTTTTAAATAATCTATAGCATAGATTGCTGACCCTCCAGTAGCTAACATTGGGTCTACTAAAATTACTTTTCTATCTTTTATATCTAATGGAAGTTTACAGTAATAATATACTGGTTTCATAGTTTCTTCATCTCTATAAACTCCTATATGTCCAACTTTTGCTGTAGGAATTAATGATAAAATTCCATCCACCATTCCAAGTCCAGCTCTTAAAATTGGTACTACTGCTATTGCTTTATCTTTTAATACATATCCTTTTGTTTTTTGAATAGGTGTTTCTACTTCTATTTCTTCTAATTCTAAATCTTTAGTTGTCTCATATATCATCAATTTTGCTATCTCATTTAAGTTTTCTCTAAAAGTTTTAGTATCAGTATTTTTGTCTCTTAAGTAAGTTAATTTGTGCTCAATTAAAGGGTGTTTTATTTCTAATATTGCCATAGTTTTCCTCCTGAAAAAATTTGTTCTATATAGTAAAAAAGCAGGACCTTAGTCCTGCCTCTTCCTGCCTTATTTGTTAAGATTATATTTTTTGTTGAATTTGTCAACTCTTCCTGCAGTATCTAAGAATTTAGCCTTTCCTGTATAGAATGGATGGCATTTAGAACATACAGCTATTTTAAGGTCTCCTTTAGCATAAGTTGATCTTGTTTCAAATTTTTCTCCACAAGTACACTCAACTGTAACTACTCTGTATTCTGGATGTAGATTTTTCTTCATTCTTTCACCTTCTTTCGATAATAAACTTATAAATTCACAAGAAATTTTACCACATTTTAGATATTTTTGCAAGTGTTTTTTTATAAACATTCTAAAGTATTTATTTTTTATCTCTTTTATTTTTCTTTAATAAATGATAAAATATATATTATTTTTATGTGAGGTATATATGAATAAAAAATTTTATAGTTATTATATAGAATCTACAAAAGAAAATGGTATTTTAGATAATTGGAGTGATTGTCAAAAAAAAGTTTTAGGCACAAAATCTAGTTATAAATCTTTTAAAACTTATGAAGAAGCTAAAAGTTGGTTAGATAATCTACTTAATCCAAATGAAAAAAATATATCTTCTACTAAAACTAATTCTAAATTTTATGCTTGCTTTTATGTTGAGAATAAATCTTATAAAATTTTTGATAATTGGGCCCAATGTAAAAAAGAGATAGAAAATAATCAATGCCGTTACAAATCTTTTAAAACTTATGAGGAAGCTAAAAATTGGTTAGAAGATGGGGCAATTTATCAAACAAAAGCTCTTATTGAAAAAACTCTTATTGATGGAATATATTTTGATGCTGGTACAGGTAGAGGAATAGGAGTCGAAGCTAAGGTTTCCTTTAAAAATGGAGTTTCAATTTTAAAAGAATATTTTCCTAATGATAATATAAATGAATTTGGAAACTTATCTTTAGGTTTTGAAAAAACAAATAATTTTGGTGAATTAAAAGCTTTGGATATGGCTCTTGACATTGCTCTTAAGGAAAATATTTTAAATATTTTTGGAGATAGTACTTTAATTATAAATTATTGGTCTAAAGGAATTATAAAAAGTGATATTAATAGTGAAACCATTGAACTTTCTAAAATAGTTTCTCACAAAAGAAAAGAATTTGAAAAAATTGGTGGTACGATATCTCATATATCTGGAGATATTAATCCTGCTGACTTAGGTTTTCACAAATAAAGGAGGCATTTTGGAATTTATTAAACTTTTTTCTACTGAACATATTATGTACATTTTATTTTTTACTATTTTTTATAGTTTTTTGTTATATATAAGAAAATTTATAAATAGTAGATTTTTTGAAATTTCAGTAGCTTCTACTATGGGAATTATAAAAATTCTTGGTTACATAGGAAGATACTATATTAATCATGAGCCTTTATATGCTCTTTTTCCTATTCATATATGTAATGTTTCTTTTTTTATGGCAGTAATTTTTATGATAAAACCTAATATAAAAGCTTTTCAAATTATTTTTTATATGTCTTTAGGAGCTTTAGCTGCTATTTTATTTCCAGAATCTGTAGTAGTTTTTCCCAATCCTTTTGGAATATTATTTTTCTTAGAACATTTCTTTATACTATTTATGATTATATATCAAATGGTTTATTTAAATTTCCGTCCTACTAAAAAAGGAATTTTCCATACTTTCATAGGATTAAATATTTTAGCAGTAGTTGCTTATAATTTTAATAAAATTTTTAATACTAACTATATGTATATAAATCACAAACCTTTAACTCCTACTCCACTTGATTTATTTGGCCCTTGGCCAATTTATATATTAGTAGTTGAAGTGTTATTTATTTTTCTTGGATTTTTATTTTATTTGTTATTTAGAAAAAGAAAATAATTTTATATAAACTTAATATAAAAAGAGGACATTGCAAAACAATATCCTCTTTTTTATTTAGGCATTACATAAGCCGGGTTTTGTATCAGTTAATTATTTATCTAGACTTACAATCACTTATAAGTTCAAGCAACTTACCATGAAAGTGGACGAGCAGCCCTTAACCTTTCTTTCTTAGTCTTGCTCCAGAGGGGGTTTACAAAACATTTTTAGTTCCCTAAAAATTTGGTAGTCTCTTACACTGCCTTTTCACCCTTACCATTTCTGGCGGTTTGTTTTCTGTTGCACTTTCCTTAGAATTACTTCCAATAGCCGTTAGCTATCCTCTTGCTCTATGGAGCCCGGACTTTCCTCTTGAATAATCAAGCAATTAACTGTAATACCTACAGTTTTTTATTATATCATACTTTTCTTTTTTTAGCTAGTGGAATCTTCATTTTCCTCTTCAGGTATAACTTTTTCTAAAGCTTCCAATACACCTATTATATATTTTTCATAATCTCTATTATAAAGGTCTTTTTTGTAATTATCTAATATAATACCTAAATCAACAGATTTATCCTCCATATTTAAATCTTCTGAAAATTTTAATTCTATTCCTAATTCATCAGTTTCTATATTTTGAATATTGAATATTAAAACTTTTTGAGGATTTTCTGTATAAAAATCATTTTCTCCTTCAAAAATATTTAAATAGACTTTTATATTTTTAGAATTCTCTAATTTTTCTATAGCTCTTTCAACTCTTCTTATCTCTTTAAAATTTAAAATATCTTTTTCTATATTTACTTTTGCAAAAGTAAGGGAAAATATAAACACATTAATTATAAAAAATTTTATTATTTTTTTCATTTTTTCTCCATTATATCTTAGTAAAAACAGGTAAATCATTAAATTCAATTATATTAACATCTTTTATCTCTTCTAACTCTTTTAAAATTATCTTTCCAAAGAAATGTTCTGTTTCATAGTGCCCTATATCTATCAATATAAAATTTTCTTCTAAAGCATCTAAAGCCTCGTGATATTTTACATCACCTGTTATTAATAAATCAGCACCTATTTTTTTTGCTTTTCTCCAATAACTGCTTCCAGCACCATTTACAATAGCAATTTTCTTTATCTCTTTAGACGCTAAATCTCTACCAACAACTCTTATATTTTCTTCTAAAAAAGTTTCTTTTATTTTTTGTAAAAAATCATTAAAATCTTCTTTTTCTTTTAATGAATACACTCTCCCAATTCCACATTCATTTTCTTTTATTTCATCTATTATTTTACCATTGATTAAACCTAATCTTTCACCTACAAAATCGTTTAATCCACCAATAGTACTATCTAAATTTGTATGAAGAGTATAAATTGAAATATTATTTTCTATTGATTTTATTATTTTGTTTCCTAAAACTGTATCACTATTAATTCTTTTAATCCCTGAAAATATCATTGGGTGATGTGAAATAATTAAATCTATATTATTTTTTATTGCGTTTTCTAAAACCATGTCAGTTATATCTAAAGAAATTTGTATATTTTTTATTTCTTTATTTCTTTTTCCTATTAATAATCCTACATTATCCCACTCTTCACTATTAGTTACAGGAAATTTTTTTTCTAAAATTTTTATTATTTCATTTAATATCATAACGAAAACATCCTTCCATCTCTTGATGAAATTTTAGATAAAGCCTTACTAAATAGCTCTTCCCCTTTATTCTTCTCTAATCCCATCTCTTTTTCAATTTCTAACACAGAATATCTTTTATCATATCCCAACCCAAAATAATATTCTATTGCTTTTATTTCATCATATGAAAGAGTAAATAAAACATCATCTATTGATAAATTCTCAATAGTTTTAATTTTTTTCTCTTTTTCCTCATTTGTTATTTCAATTTCATCCATATGAGTTTTTGTAAAATAAAATAAAAACTCTTGTCTTATTTGTTCAAATCTCTCTTCTGTATATATTCCCATTTGTCTAGCTGCCCAAATTTTAATATATTTTTTTAAATCTCCATTGTCATAAGTATATCTATTGATAGCTTCAACAGCCCCCATTATTCCCTCTTGGATAAGCTCTAAATATTCTACTCCCTCTCTTACAAAATAAAGGGCAATTCTTGCTATCTCATTAAAATTATCTATTAAGATTTTTTCTCTTGCCTCACTCTCTTCTATTTCATCACTATAATTTTGATATTCCTCTTCTGTTAGAGGTTCATATAAGTTTATCTCTTCTAAATAGTCTAATACATCATCATTTTCTAACTCTTGTACTTCTCTTTTAGAAACTAAATAATCATTTTCTCTCTCTAATTCCACATTAAAATCTAAATTTTCTTTTAAAAATTCATCAAATTCATCATTATTTCTATATTTTTCAAATACAAATTTTTCAAAATTTTCTATTAACATTTTTTCTCCTTATTTAAAAATAGGAGCTTTTGCTCCTATTTCTTATTTTTGTTTGAAATCTTCTAGTTTCTTTCTTCTACTAGGATGTCTTAATTTTCTTAAAGCTTTAACTTCTATTTGTCTAATTCTTTCTCTTGTAACTTTAAATATTTTTCCAACTTCTTCTAAAGTTTTTGGAGCTCCATCCTCAAGTCCATATCTATATCTTAGAACTTGTTTTTCTCTATTATTTAAAGTGTTAAGAACCTCATTAAGTTGCTCTTTTAATAAAACTCTATTAGTCTCTTCATAAGGATTTAACATTTTATTATCCTCTACGAAATCCCCTAATTCACTATCCTCTTCACTTCCAACAGGTGTTTCTAAAGAGATTGGGTCTTGATTCATTTCTTGAATAGCTTTTACTTTTTCTACTTCAAGATTTAATCTCTTAGCTATAATATCAGGAGTTGCATCTCTACCTGTTTCTTGTAAATAAACCCTAGCTTCTTTTTTGATTTTATTGATAGTTTCTATCATATGAACAGGGATTCTTATTGTTCTACCTTGGTCAGCTATAGCTCTTGTAATAGCTTGTCTTATCCACCAAGTAGCATATGTTGAAAACTTATATCCTTTTGTATATTCAAATTTATCAACAGCTTTCATAAGTCCAATATTTCCCTCTTGAATTAAGTCAAGAAGTTTTAAACCTCTATTTGTATGTTTTTTAGCAATACTAACAACTAATCTTAAGTTAGCTTCTACTAATTGTTGTTTTGCATATTCATCACCTTCAAAGGCTCTTTTTGCATAATCTAATTCTTCTGCATGACTAAGTAATGGGATTTGTCCTATTTCTCTTAAATACATTTTAATAGGCTCATCTACTCCCATTTCATTTGGTATTATTCCACCATAATAATCATCATCTGAAAAATCATCTCTTCCATAATCATCAAAATCGTCTAAATCCATATCATCAAAATCATGGAAGTCTAAATCATCTAAATCTCCAAACTCATCTTCATCTAATATATTTTGTCCCGAAAATTCATCATAATCCACATAATCTAATGGGTCTTTTTCTATTTTTTTCTCTTGTAGTGAGTTTATTTTTTTATTATTTTTAGCAACTAAATCTTTTTCAAGTACTACCTCTATTCCTTGGTCAATCATTCCCTCTATTAGTTGCTTAATCTTTTCAACAGAAAGTTCATCTTTTAATTCTCTATTGATTTCTTCATAAGTTACTACCTTATCTTGAATAGCTTTACGAAGTAATGCAAGAACTTTTTCATTTGTTATTAATTCTTTTAATCCTTCCATAGTTGAAAAGCCTCCTTATAAAATATTATATTCACTTAGTATCCCCCTAAAAATTTTATATTTTTCCAATAAATCCTCAAAACTTATATCAGAATATAAACAAATCTCTATCCTTTTTATTTCTAATGAGAATTTCAAATTTTTCATTTGTGAGTTTATATCCTTTATCTCTTTTATGAACCAAGACTTAAATATTTCCTTCAATAATTCTTGTTGTTTTTTATCATCTGTATAATCTAAAGCTCTGTATTGCATCATAAATAATTTATTTTTTTCTTCTTCTGTAAAATTCTCTTTTTCTATAAATTCTTTAAACTCTTTTAAAAAATTTATATTTTTATTTTCGCTAATTTCTTCAAAAAAATAAAATATTTTTTTCACAAAAGATGACTCTATATTTTTATCAGAAAAATATTTATAAAAATCTATCTGTGAAAAAATCAATTCAACAGTCATTTCTTCTAATATACTAACACCACTTGTTTTTTCCTTTTCTTTTTCTGAAAAAAACTCTTTTCTCTCTTCTTTTTTTTGATAAATATTGTTATCTACTAAAGTTTCTTGTAATAATTTTTTTTCTATACCTGTATATTTTGATAATTTATCTAAATAAAGACTTCTTTCTAAAGTAGATTCTACATTTTTAAAAAACTCTTTAAATCTCTCTATAAATTTTTCTTTAGACATTATATTTGTCAAGTCATATTCCTTTGAATACATCTCATATAGAAAATCAAATATCTCTAAAGAATTTTTTACTGCCTTTAAAAAGGCTTCTTTACCAAAATTTTTCAAAAATTCATCAGGGTCTTTGGCATTTTTCAATTTTAAAACTCTAATATTAAATCCTAAATTTTTTAATATCAATGCTGTTCTTTCTGTTGCCATCTGTCCAGCATTATCCATATCCAAAGACATTATAATATTATTGGTATATTTTTTTAGTAACTCCCCTTGTTCATATGTAAAAGCAGTTCCTAAAGAAGCAAGTGCCACATCAAACCCATAACAATGAGCTGATAAAACATCCATATACCCTTCCATTAATAATGAATAATTTTTTTTCTTTAAAATATTTCCCTTATCTTTTATTCCATAAAGATTTTTTCCCTTTTTAAATATTGGTGTATCTGGTGAGTTTATATATTTTGGAATCTCTTTATTATTATCTAAAGTTCTTCCTCCAAAAGCTATAACTTTCCCACCTATAGAATATATAGGAAAAATTATTCTATTTCTAAAGGCATCATATACCCCTTTTTCTCCATCTTTAGCTAACCCTAACTCTATTATATCCTCTTTTTTATGTCCCTTCACTACAAGATAATCATACAGACTACTCCATTCATTTAAAGCATAACCTAACTGATTTTCTCTTATTATTTTAGGATTAACACCTCTTTTATTCAGATATTCTAAAGCTATTCTTCCATTATTTTCAAAAATATTATCTTGATAATATCTATGTGCATCTTCCATTATCTTATAATATTTTTCATTCTCATTTTCTTTTGTAAAATTTTTTTTGTATTCTTTTATAGAAATATTATATTTCTTAGCTAATTCTCCAATGGCCTCTTCATAAGAAATTTTATAATACATAGAATAAAATTTAATTGCATTTCCACCAGCTCCACAAACAAAACATTTACAAATATTTTTAGTTGGACTAACTGAAAATGAAGGAGTTGTATCTGGATGGAAAGGACAAAGCCCCTTATAGTTGGCTCCACTTTTCTTTAATTCAATTACATCTCCTACTACTTCTTCTATTCTTAATTGACTTAATAAATTTTCTATATCTTCTGACCTATATCTCATTAGCTTCTCCTAAAGAAATCTTCAAAAGTATATTATAATATATTTTATTATAAATATCAATTATTTTAATAAAACTATTTTAATTTCCTGATTAGAAAGGCAACCTATTTAGGTTGCCTTTTTATTATTTTAAAATCTCTTGTATCTTCTCTGTTGCTTTTTGAGCTTTATAATCTCTTTCAACATTCTCTTTTACTTCTGATAAATCTACTTTTCTAGCTTTTATTTCATTTATTTTTTGGAAAATGAAAATTTCTCCATCTAAGTTTTTATATACAACTTTATTTAAAGGTGCTTTGTATATTTCATCTGTTAATATTTCTTTATATCCTAACCCTGGAATATAACCTTGGTCTGTGATTCCAGTAAATAAGTTAGTATTTAGATATTTGTCAGTTGGTAAATCTTTAAAAGCTATTTCTCCATTAGAAATCTTTTCAGCTTGCTCTTGAACTTCTTTTAACTTAGCATCAATAGTTTCTTGAGAAATTTCATTTTTTACTAAAATATGGCTAGCTTTTACCTTATCTCCATCTTTTTCCTCTACATAAATAATATGAGAACCAAAAACTGTATTAACTACTTCTGGATATATCTTTCCAACTTCTCCTTTGAAAGCAGCTTCAGAAAATTCAGGTACCATTTGGTCTTTTGTAAACCATCCTAGTTCTCCACCATTTACTGAACTTGGACAACTAGATTTTTCTTTCGCAATACTTGCAAAATTTTCTGGAGTTACAGTAGTTAATATATCTTTGGCTATTTTTTCTGAGTTTGCTTTATCCAAATCAGAAGGCTCTATTTTTATAAAAGAGATATAAGCATCAACTGATGGATGTATATCATATCTCATTCTATTTTTTTCAAAATAACTATTTAAATCTTCTGATGTAGGATTTATTTTATTTTCTATAGCACTATAAATACCATCATAAGCTTCTTTTACTTGTAAAGAAATAGGTAATCCCTCTTCTAATTTAACTTGATATTCTTCTGCTTTTTTCAAGATTTTTACTTGTGTATCTATAAATCTATCTGTTTCTTCTAAAGCCTTATCTTTAGGAAGTCCATTACTAATAAATGTAATATATATTTTACTATAATCTACATTGGTAAAAGTAATTCCATCTTTTTCTACTTTTACTTTCTCTAAATAATTTGTAAATTGAGGGTCAACTTCTGTAACAACCATTTTTTCTTTTAATTTTGCAATCTCTTTTTGATAAGCTTCTCCTGCTTTTTCTTCTATTAAATATCCTTTTATCTGGTCTTTACTTTCTTCTAATGAAAGTCCTTGTAACATTGTAAATTTATTTTCCTCATAAAACTCATTTATTTCTTCATCTGTTACACTAACACTAGCACCTATTGTCTCCCTAAGTTTTATACTTTTCATACTTCTTTCTAATTCTTTCTTTAAAGAAGCCTTTGTATAACCTTGGGCTGTTAACATTCTTCTAAATTGTTCTTTATCTTTAAAATTAGATTCTAAGTTGTTATATTCATTATTAATATCTTTAGATGAGATTTTTATCTTTAAATTATCAGCCATCTCTTGAACAAGTTCATTTTCAATTACTTGGTCTAGAGCTAATGTTCCAACTATATCTTCATCAATCTCATTTCTAAAGTTGTTTGATATCATATTTTTACTTCTTAATACATCTTCTATTTTTATTTTATTTCCATTTATTTTTAAAGCATAATTTTTAGTTGAAGAATATGTCATATGATTTATAATGTATAATGCCAATGAAGAAACAACAAAAGCTACTGTGATAATTATAGTTATAACTTTCATTTGTTTTCTAAATTTTCTAATAGCCATGATATTTTAGTCCTTTCTTTCTGTTTTTTATTTATCATCTAATTTATATTTTCTGATTTTTTCATATAAAGTTGTTCTTCCTATTCCTAAAATTTTAGCTGTTTCTTGTTTATTCCATCTAGTTCTTTGTAATGCCATAGCAATAACAACTCTTTCAACATCGTCAAGACTAAATATTTCTTTTTCTAATATCTCTTTTAATGGCCCAATTCCTGAAACAGTTTTATTTTCTACTGTATCAGATTTCATTTTTATTTCAAGAGGAAGATTTTCAATATCAATTATTCTTTCATCAGATAAGATTATCATTCTTTCTAACATATTTCTTAACTCTCTAATATTTCCAGGGAAAGCATATTCTAATAAATATTTCATTACTTCTCCTGAAAGTACAGGAATTGGTTTATTTAAATCTTTAGAAATTCCTGTTAAGAAATAGTTTGCTAATAGTGGTATATCTTCTCTTCTATCTCTCAAAGGTGGAACTTCTATTTTAAATCCATTTAATCTGTGATATAAATCTTTTCTAAATTTTCCTTTTTCTATTTCATCTCTTAAGTCTTTATCTGTAGAAACTATAAATCTTACATCAGCTCTTTTAGCTCTAGTTCCTCCAACTTTTCTATATTCTCCATATTCAATAACCTTTAAAATTCTTGATTGAATTTTTATATCTATTCCAGCTATTTCATCTATAAATAAAGTTCCCCCATCAATTTCTTCTAAGATACCTTTTTTGCTAGATATAGCTCCTGGAAAAGCTCCTCTTTCATATCCAAATAATTCTCTTTCTAATACTTCACTTGTCATTGTTCCACAGTTTAAAGTATAGAAATCTTTTCTTCTTCTATCACTTTTTCTATAAATTTCTCTAGCAACTAAAGTTTTTCCAACTCCAGCTTCTCCTGTAATTAATATAGGTAAATCTGTTGTTGCCATTTTTTCTACTTTTGCTTTTACCTCTTTAATTTTTATAGATTGTCCTATGATTTCTCTTTGTTCTTCTAATTCTGCAACTTTCTCTTTTAATTTTTTATATTTTTTTATATTTTCTATGTTAACTAAAGCAGGTTTTACAAGTTTAACTATTTCTTCTCCATTTACAGGTTTTAAAGCATAACTATAAATTCCAGCTTTTTCTAATTCATCTAAAATTTCATCTGTTTCTTCATCTATAAGCCCAATTGTTACAAATTCTTTTCCTAATCCATTTAATTTTTTCTTCGCATCAATAAAATTAAACCATGTTAAATATTGGTCTAATATTACTACATCAAAATCACTTTCTCTTAACATATCTAGTCCATCAAGTAAGTTATTGAAAGTTATAACTTCATAATATTTAACTAATTCTTTTCTAATTTCTTTTAAAACTTCTTTTCTTTCAGATATTGCTAATACTGATTTTTTCATTACTACCTCCTAGTTTTTTATATAATATCCTTAAAAAATATTTACGAACTATTTTAAAACTTTATATATGTATTATAATAGTTTTTTTGTATTTTTTCAAGACTTTTTTATTTTTTTATCCTTTTATTAATTTTTTTGTTTATTTTATAAACTTGTATTTTTTATCTCTCTTATTTTATTAAATTCACAAAATCATTAGCTGTTATAAATATAATCAGCATAAATATAATGATAATCCCTCCATAATGTATTTTCTCTTCTAATTTTTTATTTACTTTTATTTTTAACATTTCCAACATAACAAATATTAATCTTCCACCATCAAGAGCTGGAAATGGTAATAAATTAAAAATTCCAATGTTTATAGATAAAACAGCTACTAACCATAATAAAGTCCCTATTCCTAAGCTGCTAGCTTCACCAACTATATTTATTATTCCAATAGGTCCACTTATTTCCTGTCTTTTAACCTCTCCACTAACTATCATTTTTAAACTATCCAATATATTTACAAATATATCTCCAAAACCTTTTAATGCTAGTTTTAAACTTTCTCCTATTCCATATTTTTCTATATAATATTTAGGAGAAATTCCTAAATAATATTTATTATTTTCCTTATTTTTAGTTAATTTTGTAACTAACTGTTTTTTCTCTCCATCTCTTTCAATTAAAATATTTTTTTCCAAATCTTTTGAGTTATCCAAAGAGTTTATAGTTTCTTTTATATCCCACCAAGAATTTATCTTTTTACCCTCTATCTCTAATATTAAATCTCCCTTTTTTAAAGGAGTATTTTTTTCTGATATAACTTTTCCTACAACAGGTCTTTCGTCTATTTTAACCTCTCCACTTGTGTATATCATTCCAAATAATATTGTATAAGCTAGTAAAAAATTCATAAAAACTCCAGCAATCAAAACTATAAACCTTTGATAAGCTGGTCTTGAATTAAATCCATCTTCAGTTTTATCTTCTAAGTCCATACCCTTAATATTTACATACCCACCTATTGGAATTACTCTAAAAGAGTATTTAATTTTCATTCCATCATAAGTATATACTTCTGTTCCCATTCCTACAGAAAATTCTTCCACAGGGATTTTAAATAATCTAGCACTTAAAAAATGTCCTAACTCATGTATTAAGATAATAACACCTAAAACGAGCAAGGAAATTAAAATTTTCATTATTTTTCCTCCAATTTAATTTTTACAATATTATATATCTCTTCTGATATTTCATCTATTGTTTTTAATCTTCCATTTTCTACACAGTTTACTTCTGTCCAACCTTGAGTTTTTGCAACTTCACAGGCATTTTCATAGGATTTTCTCATATATTCCTCATCTCTTTCATGAATATCTTTTTTATCTTCTCCTGTGATTTTATTTTTTCTATTAGCCATCAAAATTTTAGCAAACTCAAGTGGCATATTTATGAAAATTACTAAATCAGCTCTAGGTATTCCAATTTTTTCAAATTCTAAATCCTCTAACCAATCAATATATTTTCTTTTCTCCTCTTGTGTTTCTAATTTTGAAGCCTGATGAATTATATTTGATTGAACATATCTATCTGTAACTATCACTCCATCATTATTGTAAAATTCTTCCCAATCCTTTTTAAATGAAGCATATCTATCAATAGCAAACATAGTAGAAATTGGATATGGATTAACTTTTAATGGAGTTTCTCCAAACTCTCCAGCTAAATACATTTTTACAGGAGCACAAGCTGGACTATCGTAGTTTGGAAAAGTTATTTTCTTTACATTTAATTTATCCAATAATAATTTTTCAAAAAGTCTATTTGTTTGTGTTTCTTTTCCACTAGAATCTGTACCTTCAATGACTATTATTTTTCCCATAGCTCTCCCCTAAATAATCTCTTTATAATTTTTATATATCCACTCTCTTGTTTCTCTATCTACTTTTAAAATAGAATCTAAATCATCTATCTCTACTAAGGAGTGATTATCCATTGCTTTTTCTATAATTTTATAAATATCTAAAAATTTTATTTTTTTCTTTAAAAATAAATCTACTGAAACTTCATTGGCAGCATTTAAAACTGTTGGCATTGACTTTCCAATTTTTCCAGCTTTATAAGCTAAATCTAAACCTTTGAAAACTTTTCTATCTGGTTCTTCAAAAGTTAAATTTCCTACTTTTAATAAATCTAAGGCCTCTAAACAACTATTTTCTATCCTATCTGGATAAGTAAAAGCTAGTTGTATTGGAAGTTTCATGTCAGTAACACCTAATTGAGCTATAACTGCATTATCTTGAAATTCAACAAGAGAATGAATTATACTTTGAGGATGAATTACAACTTTTATTTTATCATAGTCTACATTAAATAGATGATGAGCTTCTATGACTTCTAATCCTTTATTTACAAGGGATGAAGAGTCTACTGTAATTTTTTTTCCCATAGACCAATTTGGATGTTTTAAAGCTTCTTCAACAGTAACATCTCTTAATTCTACCTTTTTTTTCCCTCTAAAAGTTCCACCACTTGCTGTTAAAATAATATTTTTCACTTGAGATTTTTTTCCAGCAAGTAATGATTGAAATATTGCTGAATGTTCACTATCTACAGGAATTATTTCAGACTTAGGATTTTCTCTTAAAAGTTTGTTTATATAATCTCCACCAGCTACCATTGTTTCTTTATTAGCTAGTGCTATTCTCTTTCCTAACTTTATTGCTTCTGATGTAGCCTCAATCCCAATAGCTCCTATTACAGATACTAAAATTATATCTGTTTCCTCTAGTTGACCTAATTTTTTTAATCCTTCTCTACCAACATATACTTCTACTTCTGGAAATTCAGCCTTTATTTTTTCTTTTCCCTCTTCTGTTCCTATGGAAACATATTTAGGATTAAATTCTCTTATTTGCTCAATTATTAATTTATAATTTGAATGTCCACTTAAAGCTATTACATTAAATTCATCTCTTTTATGTTTAATAATTTCTAAAGCATTAGTTCCTATACTTCCTGTTGACCCCAATATTGTTATATTTTTCATAACTTACTCTACCTCATTATTCAAATATTTTTAATATATAATATGCCATTGGAATAACGAAAATCATACTATCAAATCTATCAAGTATCCCTCCATGTTCTCCTAAAATTCTACTTGAATCTTTTGTTTTAAACTCTCTTTTAAACATTGATTCAGCTAAATCTCCAATCTGTGCTGTTATACTTACTATTAACCCTAACCAAACTATTGCAACATTATTATCTGATAAATGAAATATTTTATTAATTATAAATAAACTAAGAATTGTAAAAACAATTCCTCCAATAGCTCCCTCTTTTGATTTTTTAGGGCTAATTATTGAAAATCCTTCTTTAAAGAATTTTCTTCCAATACTCATACCAACAAAATATGCTGCTGTATCACATACCCATACCATAATTTGAACTGCTATAAGCCATTTTCCACCATTCTCAAGACCTTGAAACATTATAATATGTCCAAACATCAATCCAACATAAATTATTCCTAATAAACTTGTACCAACATCTCTAGCTGTATTTTCTATTTGATTTTTAACAACTCTTACACCTAACATTAAAACTAATGATAAAATTATCAGTCCAAAAGTTTCTTCAAGTCCTACAAAATACATAACATTTGGTATTAATACTCCTGTTAATATACCTAACTTTTTATAAGGTTTTATTTCCACAACCTCTGACATTTTATAAAATTCATGTAAAGCTATTCCTATTATTATACTAGCAAGTAGTAATAAATAAATATCTCCTTTTAAGTATATAAACATTAATACAGGAATACCTACTAAGGCTATTAATATTCTATTCAGCATCTAATCTTCCTCCAAATCTTCTTTCTCTTTTGTTGTAACTATATATTGCCTTTTCCAATTCTTCTTCATCAAAATCTGGCCAATAAGTATCTGTTATGTAAAATTCTGAATAAGCTATTTGCCAAAGAAGAAAATTTGAAATTCTAAATTCTCCACTTGTTCTTATAATTAATTCTGGGTCTGGCAAATCATTGTATAAATATTTTGAAAAATTTTCCTCTGTAATTTCCTCTTGAGAATTTTTTATTTTTTTTATTGCGTCAATTATTTCAGCTCTTCCTCCATAATTAAAGGCAATATTTAATGTCATTTTATAATCTTTTGAAGTTTCCTCTTGAAGTTTTTCTATAGCATCTAAAAGAGATTCACTGACTCCCTCTTTTCTTCCTGAAACCATAAATCTTACGTTATTGTCTAATAACATTTTTCTTTCTGAATTTATATATGTTTTAAATAGAGTCATTAAAGCACTTACTTCCTCTTGTGACCTTTTCCAATTTTCTGTGGAAAAAGCATAAACTGTTAAATACTCCACTCCTATTCTTCTACAGTGTTCTACAATTTTTCTTAAGGCTGCTGCTCCAGCTTTATGCCCAAAAACTCTAGGTCTATTTTTACTTTTGGCCCATCTTCCATTACCATCCATTATAATTCCTATATGTTTTGGAATATTTATATTTTTATCCAATATACCACCTCTCTTATTATTCTAAAATTCTATCATATATTTTGTTTTTTTTCCATACATATTTACATTATATTCTATTTTTAATCTTGTTATTTTTTTATTTTGTTTAATAATTTATATTTCTTAATAATAAAAGCCCGAGATTTCTCTCGAGCTTTTATCTTTATGAATTATTACATTGAAACAGCTATTTTAATTGAGTAGCCTTATTTTTCATATTTTACTTCTACTCTTCTATTTAATGCTCTTCCCTCTTTTGTTCTGTTGTCTGCTACTGGTCTATCTTCTCCATATCCTTTTGTTTCATATTTTAATTTTTCATTTGTTACATTTTTCTTCAACTCTTCTTCTACTGCTTTTACTCTTCTTTCTGATAGACCTTGATTATATTCTCTTGTTCCTGTCCAGTCTGTATGTCCTTCTAGTTTTAATGTCCCTTTATATTTTTTCTTATTCAATTCTTTTGATATTTTAGCTATCTCTTCTTTTCCTTCAGGTTTAATTTCTGATTTATCAAAGTCAAATAGATTTGTTAATGAAAAATCTTTTAAACTACTAAATTTATATCTAAATCCTAAATTAAATTGCCATGAATTATCATCTCTATGACCAAATTGTCTTTCTATATCTGCATATACATATAGATTTTCTGTCATATTCTTAGCTGCTCCTATTCCTACATCAAACCAAGTCCCTTTATTTTTGTAATTTCTAAACTCTTCACCTAATGAACCTGTCATATCCACAGCATTTATATCTTGTTCTCCTAAAAATTCATGATTTACATCTGCTTTCAAGTAAATTGTATTGTCTTTTCCATTATCATTATAGAAATCATGTCCTAATCTAAATCCTACACGACCAATTAAACTATGAATATCACTATAATCTACTTTTGTACCTTGATTTGTTGTATAATCTGCATCATCTATATATGTATATTGTAATTGTACTTGTGGTTCAAAGTATGTTTTTTCTGTTAAATCATATCTCTTTCCAAATTCTGCACTTGCTCCTAAGAATAGATTTCTGAAATCTCCTTCTACTTTAGCTCCAGTTTCTCTTCCATTTATGCTAAAGTTACTTGACATTCTTCCTATTCTAAATACATAATCACTATAGAAACCATCATTATATACATTTGTGTCATATAACCATAAAGCTACACGGTCTACATCTGCTTCTCCTATTATATTTTTATATTCCATAGTTCCTTCTGTATATTCAAGAGCTATTCCTCTATATTCATTTCCTTCTCCATCGTCCATTGGATAAGTTTTATCATAACCTATTTGGTACATATTATTACGTAATCTATATTCTTCATCTTCTCCAACTCTATCATTTCTAATTCTTGTCCAAATTCCTTCATTACCATCTACAAAACTCATATCTCCTAGACGTTTATTAAGGTTATCCATATATACTGCACTTGCATAGTTAGCTCTTGACATTTCTATAACAGTTTTTCCACCATCATTAAGGTCTTCTCCTAATCTTGTTAAGTACCAGTTTTGAGAAGCATCAAATTTCTCTTCTTCAAGAGTATTAGTTTCTTCATCAGATAAAGCTACTTCTAAAGTTGTTAGGGTATTTTCAGTATTAACTTTTTTTCCCGAAACAAGTTTATCTCCTGGTTTTTTATTGCTAGCTTTTTCTCCATTATAAACTATATTTTCTTCTACAGCTTCATGATTATAATCTTCATAACGTGTTTCAAAAGAAACATCATTAATACCTTTTTCTTTTACTTCATTTACTTTAAATTCTACTTTTCCATGAGCTTCTTTACTTAAAGTAGCAAAACGTAATTTTTCTCCATAATCTAATTCTAAAATACTGTCTGTTAAATTTACTTTTTGAGTTAATACTTTAGATTGATTATCTTGATTTTCTCCTAAAGACATTACTTCAATTCCATTATCTACATCATAAATATATAACATATTTCCTAATGATTTATTATCTGCATTTAATGTTAAATTAAAAGTTCCTTCTCCTGATAGATTTTTTATTCTTAAAGCATTTCCATCATGTGTTAAATCGACAACTCCACCACCTTCAGCAAAATTAAGATTAGTTATAAAACTTTGTCCTAATACATTCCATGTAGCATTATTTCCTAAATTTATAGTAACCTCTCCATCTGATTCTATATCTTTTGTAAATTTATCATTACGAAAATCTATTTCTTCTTTTTTAAATTCTTCTATCTCAAAATAATCATCTACCCTTCCAACAAAATATCCTCCATTAGACATATCTAAATGTACTTTTCCACCATTTGCTGCAAGAACTTCTCCTACTATCTCTGTACTATTCTCACTATTACTTATTTCTATTACTGAATCTCCTTTTCCTGAAATAATATCTCCTATTAACTTAATATTACCATTTCCTATTACTTCTATTTTTCCACCAGATGTTGCCATTAATGCTATATCAGTATTTTTTATAATATTCTTTTCTACATCCTCTTCAGTTTCTGTATTTTTATTACTATAATAGTCATTTCCTGATATTACTGTTAAATTTCCTGTTACTGTAGATGTAGAATTTGTTCCTTCAGAATATATTCCTACATTATTAATTCTATCTCCGTCTATTCCATCATGTCCTGTATTACTTATTACTGTAGTATTTCCTGTTAATGAAATATTACCACCATTTACTGCTTGAATTATTGGTCTTACTAAAAGATTATCTCCTTCATAATCAGATATTAAATAATCATTTCCTTCAAAATAGCTATTTCCATTAAATGTAAAATCAGAATTATTTGCTGTAACTGCTATATCACTAGAAGTTACTTTCACATCTTTAATTCCATCTAAGTTAAGTTTTGTTTCATTTTCTAATCTTATTCCTTGTGTAACATTAAATAATTGACTTACTGTAAAATTCGTTCCTGCTTCTCCTTTAATATCTTTTCCATTTATTTGTTTTCCAGTACTTTTAATGTTAAGAGTATTTCCAGTTAATGAAGTATTACCACCTTTAGCATAAATTCCAAATGTATTATTATCTTCTGACATAGAATAAATATTTATATTTCCAGAAGTAGAAAGATTTATTGCTCCGTTATCTGTATATAAAGATTTTTCTGTAGCTGCTATATAAAAATCTTTTCCTATAGAATTTTCATTATTTTTTACATCAACTACTCCTTTAGAATAAATACCATTTTTAGATTTTGCTATAATATTTCCTTCTTCATCAGTTTCTCCAATTAAAAGAGAAGTTGTTTTAATATTTGTTGTTCCATCTTTTTCATTCATTATTCCATTTTCTAATGTATTTATTACTACACTATTTTCTGAAGTTATATCTACTTCTCCTATATTATTTTGTATTCCATTAGTTGATGAATTTATTGATAAACTGCTAACAATTATTGTTGTTATTCCACTTGTATCAGTACTGTCTCCTCCAAAAAATCCTTTTTTAGAAAAACATCCATTTATTATCCCACTTCCGTCCATTGCTTCAATATTTATTATTCCACTTTTTTCTGCTTCACCTTTTACTTTTATATTCAATGTTCCATATATATTTTCTATTCCATTTTTACTTGCATTTATATCTAAACTATTTTTTAAACTTAAAGTTGTGTTACTTTCAATTTCTTGTGCTTTTGTAATAAAAGAACCAGCTTCATTTAATCCATTTATTATTCCATTTCCTTTTTCAGCAGTTAAATTAAGTTCCTCTCCATTTATGATAACTTCTCCATATTTTTTATCTCCATTATTATTAATAGCTGCTTGATTAGTATAATATCCTGATGTTCCTTTTGAATGAATATCTATTTTTCCACTTACATAAATTTCTGTTTTTCCTTTTTTATTATCAATACCCTGTCCACCAGAAGTAATTGTTAAACTTCCTACTTTTCTATCTTCACTTCCTATCTCTACATTTCCTTTACATGTTCTATCATCTCCCCAAGAAGTAAAAATTCCATTATCTCCTGAATTAATAGTTATTTCATTAGCAAAAACTTTTACTACTGGATTTATAGCATCACTACTTTGTATTCCATTTGAAGCTGCATTTACAGTTAGATTTCCACTTACATCTATATTCCCATTAAATCCTATTCCTATTTTAGTTCCTTCTGGTTTTGTGCTTACAATCAAATCTCCTTCTACTGTTTTATTTATATTTGATCCCCATAAAGGTCCTATTTCTTCCCCATATCCAATACTACCAGTTATTAAAAAAGTAGTTATCAATGCCAATGTTATTTTAACTTTTTTCTTAAGCCATCTCTTTAAACTTTTCTCAATATTATCTTTCATAATACACCCCCACAGTAATAAATAAATTTTTTTAAAAAAAAAGCAATCTAAAACAGATATAAAAAAACTCTCGTTTTTTTTTATACCATCTCAAATTGCAATCATTACATTTATCCCTTAATAGAAGTTTACTACAAAAAAAAAAATCAATACCCTCTCTATTAAAATAACACTTAATTATCCAAAATATTATTTATATTAAGTAATTTTTATATTAAAATATTACAAAAAATATTTTTTTAGATTACATTTATTTTTTATATTTATATTATAACAAATGACAAAATTTGTCTTTATGCTTTATATTAAATTAATATTATTAGATAATTAAATTTTTATTCTTAATCCTACTCTTAATAAATAAAAAATTTGGTAACAAATAATATAAACTTCTAAAATTTTGGCACAACTTTTATAATCTATATTTGCAATAGTTACATCTATTTTTTATAATTTGTGCCAAAGTGCCACTTTTTCCTATACTCCTATTTTTTTTATAAAATACTTCACAAAAAAATTTTATATATAAGAGAGAGTGATTTTTTTGAAGTTTTGGTAACAAATTCTTTTTAACTTATTTAATATTAATAGTTTATAACTATATTTTTGTAATATTTTTTGGCAACACTTTGGCACATATTTATTATAACATATTATTTTATCTGAAATTAAAAATTTTAAGTTTTGGCACACTTTTGGCAACAACTGGCACATTTTTATTAAATTAGCAAAAAACAAAAAAAGAATATATATTATATAATTTAATTATAAATATATAATATACATTCCTTAATAATATTAATTTAATTTTGCTTTTAATAACATAACTCCCAAAATAATATAAATTATTCCTGAAACTTTTCTCATTATATTTGTTTTTTCTATACCTTTTAAAAGTTTTGAAGCAAATAAAACTAAAATTATTCCATATGTACTACTTGTTATAATAAAACTAATTCCCAAAATTAAAAAAGGAATTATTCCATAACTACTATTTTCATCTATAAACTGTGGTAAAAAAGCTAGAAAAAATATTGCTACCTTTGGATTTAATATATTAGTTAAAATTCCCTGTTTATAGATTTCTAATAATTTTTTTCTTGGAAGATTTATATTTATAATATCTTTTTCTATCTTTTCTTTTTCTAATATACTTCTAAATCCTAAATAAATTAGATAGAAAGCTCCTAAATATTTTATTAAATTAAAGGCAAAAATAGATTTTACCAATATAGTTGAAAGCCCGAAAGCTATTAATAAGGTATGAAAAAGTACCCCTGTAGATATTCCCAAAACTGATACAATTCCAGAACTTTTCCCACCAGATATAGTTCTTCCTAAAATATACATTGTATCAGCTCCTGGAGTTAAATGTAAAATTATACAAGAGGTAAAAAATACTCCATAATTAATTATTCCAAACATTTTTTCTCCACCTTTTACTTATTAAAAAGTTTTTTGTTATAATATCCCTCTGCCAAATAAATAGCTGCCAAAGGATTATGGCCTAAAACTCTATCTTTTACAGCAAGAACTGTTATTGGAGCATCTGAATGTTTTATAAAAAGTGTATCATGCCCAACACATAGACCTAATAATATATTAAAATCTGTTTTCTGTGAATTTAAAAATTCTGCCTGTCCAATGGGATTACACATAGCCTCAAACTCACAATTTGGTCTTACTTGTTTTTCTCTTTCTATTCCTATAAATTTTTTGCTCACTCCACCACTTTTACAAATTATAGAATTTATTTGAAAACCATGATGCCTTAAAATTTTTCCAACTATTTTTGCTTCTTTTGATAATCCTAAACAAAAAGCTAAACCTATTTTTTTATAATTCATTCTTTTAGCAAAATCTAATATTTCTTGAATTCTTGTTAATTGACAATAACCTTCAGATTCCACTAAGGCTGAATTATGAGCTATCTCTAATTCTTCATCTTTATATAAAGATTTTATCTCTTCTAATTTTTCTAATTCTCTACAAGGACAATTAGTTGGTGATGATTCTATATCTCCCTTTGTACAACTATGTTTTTCACATAAATCACAAGTATACATAAATTACCTCCTAAAACTTTTTATAACTGTTATTCTTTAGAATCTTATGTTTTCCTTTTTTCTTTTTACTATTCAAATTATTAGTCAAAGATTAAAAAATTTGAATTTAATATGTTTATATAGTAAAATATTATTACTGAACAAACTATTAACTGAAACGTAGAAAGGCAAAGATGAAAAAAGAAAATTATTACAAAATATCCAATCCTTTTAAAAATATCTATAGGATTTATGAACCAGGAGATATTTTTTCTACTTTAATTATAGGAGAGGAGAAAGCTCTACTTATAGACACAGGACACGGATTTGAAAATTTAAAAGAGGTGGTAAAAAAAATAACCTCTCTTCCTTTAATGGTTCTTAATACCCATGGACATTTAGACCATACAGGAGGAAACTATCTTTTTGATGAAATATATATCAATCCAAAGGATATTCCACTATATTATAAATATGAAAAAGAAAAAAAGATGATGATTGAAACCTACAAAGAATTATATAAAGAAAGAAATCTAGTAATGTGGGCAGATGATTTTAATGAGGAAAAGTTTTTAAAAACAACAACAAAAGCTTTTATCCCTTTAGAAAATAATCAGATTATAGATTTAGGAAATAGAAAATTAGAGGTTATTGAAGTTCCAGGGCATACTCTTGGACATGTGGTTATACTTGATTACGAAACAGGAATAGTGTTTTCTGGTGACGCAGTTTCTACTTCTATATGGATATATTATAACAATGGAATTTCTCCAGAAGAATATATTGAAAATTTAGAAGTTTTAAAAAAATATCCAATAAAAGGATTTTTATCTGCTCATGTAGAAAATTTACTTCCTCAATCTCTAATAACAGAATTACAAAATTTAATTAGAGAGAGAGACCCTGAAAAAAGTAAAGTTTTCACTCATAGAAGAAATGGAGAAAAAGCTCTAATTTTTAGAAAAGATGTTGAAACTTTAGGTAGGCTTTATTTACTTTATTCTATAAAAGAAAAATATAAAGTATAATTTTTTATTAAATCTGGGGTTAATCCCTTTTAGTGAGGTGAGATTATGGATTTTAAAAATTTACAAAATTTACGTGAAAGTTGTCGTGTGTACAAACAAGACAAAGTTCCTAGAGAACTTTTAACTGACTTAATTGAGGTTGCTCGTCTTAGTCCTAGTGGTTGTAACTCTCAACCTTGGCATTTTATCATAGTTGATGAGCCAAAAGCTCTTTCTAATGTAGTAGAAGCTCTTGATGATAACGGACTTACAGGTTGCCCTTGGGGAGATAAAGTTCCAGCTTTTATAGTTATCTGTGAAGAAAAAGCAAAATTAATGCCTGGCGTAGCTGAACATTATGGTTCACAACATTTTGCTCAAATGGATATTGGTATGGCTGCAATGGCTATCTGTTATGAAGCTACTGCTCTTGGTCTTGGAACTTGTATGATTGGAACTATAAATCAAGAAAAAATAAAAAAATCTTTAGGAATTCCTGAAGATAAAATAGTTCGTCTTCTTATTACTGTTGGTTATCCTGCAACTAATGGAGAGCCTAGACAAAAAAGAAGAAAAAATTTAGATGAGATTTTATCATATAATAGATGGTAAAATAAAATTTTTCTAAAATTTAATCAAAAAATTAATAAAGTAATTAAAATAAAAGCTCAAGATTTTTCTTGAGCTTTTATAATTTATTTTTTATCTTTTTACTAAGTTTTTTCATTTATTTTGAGAAAAATATTTTTTAAAATCTTTTTTAGATATCCTTTTTCGTTATAAATCAATTCTTTTTATTTATAATATTTTATATTAATAAAAATTTTTTTATAAAAAACTATTGAAAATATAATATACAAGGAATATAATTAATAAAAAACAGGTATAATATATTAATTAGGAGAAAATATTTATGATAATAAAAGTCAAAAGTTTAGGTTACTTTGGAATTGAATCTTTTTTAACAGAAGTAGAAGTTGATATTTCTAATGGATTACCAACTTTTAATATAGTAGGACTTGGGGATACTGCTATAAATGAAAGTAAAGAAAGAATAAAGGCTGGAATAAGAAATAGTGGCTATAAATTAGACCCAAAAAGAATTATAGTAAATCTTACTCCAGCAAATATAAAAAAAGTAGGAACTCATTTTGACTTGCCTATAACTGTTGTAATTATTTGTGGACAAAAAGCTTTTGACTATAAAAAAGAAATCTTAGAAAATTATCTTTTTATGGGAGAAATCTCTCTTAGTGGAGATTTAAAAAGAACTCAAGGAATAGTAAATGGTGCTATATTAGCTAAAGAGTTAGGATATAAAGGAATAGTAATTCCTTTTGATAATTTAAAAGAGGGAAGTCTAATAAAAGGAATAGATGTAATTGTTGTAAAAAATCTAAAAGACATCGAAATTTTTTTGACAACAGGAGAATTTCAAAAAATAGAAAATTCTACTAATATTGATAAAAAATTAGAAGATATATATAATGAAGATTTAGATTTTTCTCATGTAAAAGGTCAAGAAAAAGCAAAAAGAGCCTTAGAAATTTGTGCTGCTGGTGGACATAATTTTTTAATGGTAGGAACTCCCGGTTGTGGAAAAACTATGTTAGCTAAAAGAATAATGTCAATTTTACCACCTCTTACAGAAGATGAAAAAATAGAACTTACAAAGTTATATAGTATTGCAGGAAAATTAACAGAAGAAAATCCAATAATTACAAAAAGACCTTTTAGAAGTCCACATCATACAAGTAGTGGAGTAGCTATTATTGGTGGTGGAAGAACTCCAGCTTTAGGAGAGATTACTTTAGCCAACAAAGGAGTTTTATTTTTAGATGAAATTGTAGAATTTAAAAAAGATATTCTTGAAAATTTAAGAGAACCTTTAGAGGAGAAAAAAATATCTATAACAAGAGCTGGTTATCGGGTAGAGTTTCCAAGTGACTTTATTCTTCTAGCCTCATGTAATCCTTGTAAATGTGGTATGTACTTTGAACCTAATGGACTTTGCACTTGTACACCTAATGAAGTTTCAAATTATATGAAAAAATTATCTGGACCAATTTTAGATAGAATTGATTTAAAAATAGAGATGACTAGATTATCAGAAGATGAACTTTTAGACAATTCTTTAAAAGAAACTTCTGAAGAGATTAGAAAAAGAGTTATAAATGCTAGAAATCTTCAAAAGAAAAGATTTAATTCAGATAAATTAAATAGTCATATGACGAGAAATGATATTGAAAAATTTATAGTTTTAGATGAAAATTTAAAAATTTTATTAAAGACTGCTATAAAAAATCTTAATTTATCAGCAAGGGCTTATGATAGAATATTAAAAGTAGCTCGTACAATAGCTGACTTATCTAATAGTAAAAATATAGAAAGGGAGCATTTATTTGAAGCTATCTCATATAGAATAACTGAAAGGTAGATGAAAGAAAAATGATAGAATATAAACCAAACTGGCTTTTTAAACACAGACATATAAATACCTGTTTTCCAACTTTATTTAGAAAAATAAGTTTAAACTACACAGAAAGAGAAAAAATAAATACCTATGACGGAGATTTTATCTATATTGATTGGGTAAAAAATAATAATAAAAAACTTTTAATACTTTGTCATGGATTAGAGGGAAGTTCTAAAAGCAAATATATTCAAGGACATGGAAAATATTTTTCTGAAAGAGGTTGGGATATAATAGCCATAAATTATAGAGGTTGTGCTGGGGAAAATCAAAAACCCTCTGCTTATCATGGAGGACTTACAGATGATTTAAAAATCTTGGTAGAAGAAAAAGGAAAAAATTATGAAACTGTTGTAATAGGTGGTTTCAGTTTAGGTGGAAATATTGTACTTAAATACTTAGGAACGGAAAAATATCCTGATAATTTAAAGTGTGGTTTTGCTGTTTCTCCCCCTTGTGACTTCTTTTCGTCTAATAATCAATTAAAGAAAACAGAAAATAAAATCTATGCAATAAGATTTTTAAAAAAGTTAAAAAACAAATGTGAAGAAAAATATATAAAACATCCTGAATGGAGAGAAGTTATAGATATTGAAAAAATAAGGAAAACTAAAACAATAGAAGAGTTTGATGACGTTTTTACAGGAAGATTTTTTGGATTCAATGGGTATAAAGATTATTATTCAAAGGTGAGTAGTAAAAAAGATATGATAAATATTTCTATTCCTACTTATATATTAACTCCATTAGACGACCCTATGATGGGAAAAGAGTGTTATCCTTATGAAGAAGTTAATCAAAATAAAAATATAACTTTAGAAACTCCAAAATATGGAGGACATGTTGGCTTTTCATCTTTTAAAGATTATCCATATGTGTTAGAAGAAAAAACTTACGAGTTTGTAATAAAGACTTTAGAAAAATCTTTTTAAATAAAGTTGATTAAGTTGTAAAAAAAATAATAAATTTTTTTTGAAAAACCTATTTAATAAAGTATAATTATGGTATAAATATTTATTGTGAGGTGAAAATATGGCAGTTTTAGTAACAGGTGGAGCAGGTTATATTGGAAGTCATACAGTAGTTGAGCTTTTAGGAGCAGGAAAAGAAGTTATCATAGTAGATGATTTAAGTAACAGTTCAGAAAAAGTAATTGACAGAATAGAAGAGATTACAGGAAAAAGACCTAAGTTTTATAAATTAAATATTCTTAATAAAGAAGAATTTAAAAAAGTATTTATGGAAAATAAAATAGATTCTATTATTCACTTTGCAGCTTTCAAAGCTGTTGGAGAATCTGTAGCAAAACCATTAGAGTATTACACAAACAACCTTGTAAATACTCTTACAGTTTTAAATACAATGAGAGAATTTAATGTTCATAACTTTGTATTTAGTTCTTCAGCAACAGTTTATGGAAATCCTCATACTTGTCCTATATTAGAAGATTTCCCATTAAGCACAACAAACCCTTACGGAAGTACAAAACTTATGATAGAAGATATGTTAAGAGATATTTGTAAGGCTGATTCTACTTTAAATGTAGCAATCTTAAGATATTTTAATCCAGTTGGAGCTCATGAAAGCGGAAAAATTGGAGAGGAACCAAATGGAATTCCTAACAATTTAATGCCTTATATTACAAAAGTTGCTATAGGAAAATTACCTGTTTTAAGTATATATGGAAATGATTATCCTACTCACGATGGAACAGGAGTTAGAGATTATATTCACGTTGTAGACTTAGCAAATGGACATCTTAAAGCATTAGAAAAATTAGAAACTAGTCCTGGACTTGTAACTTACAATTTAGGAACAGGAAAAGGATATAGCGTCTTAGATATGGTTAAAGCATTTAGTAAAGCTTGTGGACATGACATTCCATATAAAATTGTTGAAAGAAGACCTGGAGATGTTCCTATGTGTTATGCTGACCCTACTAAAGCAAAAACTGAACTTGGTTGGGAAGCTAAATATGATTTAGATAGAATGTGTGCTGACTCTTGGAGATGGCAAAGTAATAATCCTAACGGATATAATGACTAATTAATCAAATATTTTTATTAGACTGTTGTAAGATTTTTACAACAGTCTTTTTTATATATTAAATAATTTTTATAAAATATTTTTTTATTTTAAAAATTTTATTTATCCTTTAAAACTTAAAAAATTTATAATCAGAGGCACTCTTTCAAAAGTATTAATAAAAAAATACCTTCCTTGTCAAAATTAAATTATTATGATATAATATCCATTGGAAATTTTTTTAAAAGGAATGAAAACATGGATAATTTAATAGATGAAAAAAATATATATTTTATGTTATGTTCTGATGAAAATGGTGGTTTTATAAGAGCTATAGACAATCAAAAAAATAAAATCACAGATTTTTCTAATTATAATATAAAAAATGAACATATACAAAATATTATAGCTATACTAAAAGATGTTGAACAGGATGACTTCTTTTCAGGTTGGGGAGATGAGCCTAATAATAAGGAACTTTATTTAGAAGATGCTGCAGAAGTTATTAATAATTTAAAAAATATAGATACCTTTGTAGATGAAAATTTTAATAAAATACTTTGGAGTTTTGAAGAAAATACTCTTACTTTAAAGATTGAAGATATAGAGAATAATGATGCAATTTTAAAATCTCAATTATTACTTAATAAAAAGTATACTGATTTTAAAGTTATAAGTGAAAACCTTATTTTTAGAAAGGGAATTATCTATGTATTTGATAATTTTATAGATGATATTCACTTTATTCAAGAGATGAATACAGAAATTCCAAAGGATTCTGTTGAAGCATATTTATCTCTTGCAAACCACTATATAAAAGATTTAGAAATTTTATATAACGATTTTTCTTTAGAGGAAAAAAAAGATATAGAAGCTATTCCACAACTTTCTATCGAAAAGATTTCAAAAGACAACAGCTTATTTTTAAAAATTGAAACTTTCTTTTCCACAATAAGTGATTCTTTCATAAAAGAACATGATTTAGAAAAATTAATACTTATTAATAATTTGGAAAAGAAATTACTTCTTTGTGAAGTAAATCATAAAACTTTTGAATATGTAATAGATGAAATTATAAAACTTTTATTAAAACATCAAAGAAGTTTTTCTATCCGTTCTGGATATTATTTAGATGAAGGAAATCTTTTAATAATTCAAGAGGATATTGCAAAAGAATTCATTACAAAAGATTTATTTCAACTAGCTTCAAAATATAGAATAGTTGGTTCTGATAAACTAAAAAAATATAATATTAAATTTATAAAACCAAAATTAATCGGAAAATTATCAACTTCTATAGACTTTTTAGAAGGAAATTTAGAGGTTGAAATAGGAAATGAAAAGTTTAGTATCATAGAACTTTTAGCTAAACTTAAAAAAGATTCATATATTGTGCTTGGTGATGGAAGTAGTGCTATCATTAATAAGAAATATATAGAAAAATTAGAAAGAGTATTTGAAAATACAACTTCTAATAATGTAAAAATCTCTTTCTTTGATTTACCTATAATAGAAGATTTAATAAATGAAAAAATATTTGAAGATGGACATAACCCTCAAAGAGATTTCTTTGAAGGAATCAACAATATATCTTTAAATAGTAATCTTCCAAAAATCAATGCTACTTTAAGAGAATATCAAAAATATGGTTACCATTGGATATCATACTTATTAGAAAATAATTTAGGTGCTTGCTTAGCTGACGATATGGGACTTGGAAAAACTTTACAAGCAATCTCAGTTATAACTAATTTACATAGTAAAAAACTAAGTGAAAAAACTCTAATTGTAATGCCAAAAAGTCTTATTTTTAACTGGGAAAGTGAAATCAATAAATTTAGTCCAAATTTAAAAGTAGGAATTTATTATGGTACTAACAGAGATTTAGATACATTTAAAAAATTTGAAGTAATATTAACTACATATGGAACTATTAGAAATGATATAGAAATTTTAAAAGATATAAAATTAGATTTTGTAATTCTTGATGAATCTCAAAATATAAAAAATATTTATTCACAAGCTAATAAAGCTATAATGCTTTTAAATACTAGATATAGATTAGCTCTTTCTGGTACTCCAATAGAAAATAATCTTTTAGAGCTTTATTCTCTATTTAGATTTTTAAATCCAACTATGTTTGGCTCTTTGGATAATTTTAACAGATATTATATTCTTCCAATCCAAAAAGATAATGATAAAAATGCTATGGAAGAGTTAAAGAAAAGAATTTATCCATTTATTTTAAGAAGAGTTAAAAAAGAAGTTCTTAAAGACTTACCAGAAAAAATTGAAAAAACTCTGTTTATAGAAATGAATAAAGAACAGAAGAAATTCTATGAAGAGAGAAGAAGTTATTATTATAATCTAGTTCATATGAGTATCAAAACTCAAGGAATAAATAAAAGTCAATTTAGTATTTTACAAGCTCTTAATGAATTAAGACAAATTGCAAGTTGTCCTGAAAATAAAAATCCAAATATTTTCTCTAATAAAAAAATAGCCGTCATTGAAAATGCTATTGAGGCAGTTGGAAATAACCATAAAGTTTTAATATTTGCTAACTATCTAACTTCTATAAATAGTATTTGTAAAGAATTAGAAAGCAGAGGAATAAAATATTTATCAATGACAGGGGATACTAAGGACAGACATATTTTAGTTGATAAATTCCAAACAGACCCAACTTATAAAGTATTTGTTATGACTTTAAAAACAGGTGGTGTTGGACTTAACCTTACAGCAGCAGATACTATATTTATCTATGACCCTTGGTGGAATAAAACAGTAGAAAATCAAGCAATAGATAGAGCTTACAGACTTGGGCAAGACAATACTGTATTTGCTTATAAGATGATACTAAAAGATACTATTGAAGAAAAAATATTAACATTACAAAAAGCTAAAAGTTTACTTATAGAAAATTTAATATCTGATGAAGGGGCGGATTTCAAATTCTTAAGTGAAGAGGATATTGAATTTATCTTAGGTAATTAAGGAGTAAAAATTGGGAATTAATAAAGATAGATTTAGAAAAGCCTTAGATAATTTTTATACACAGGAGATGTTGTATAATCTTTTTAAAACATATTTTATAAAATGGATTGCTGATGGATATATCGGTATAAATTTAGGACTTTTTGAAGTTTCTCTTTTAACTGAAAATAGTCCTAAAATAAAATTTTTAGATTTAATTGAGCAAGTATTTTCAAAGGAAAAGATATTTTTAACTATTTTTCATACCTTACCAGAAAACATACAAAAAATCTTTACAGAAATTGCTTGGAATGGAAAATATCTTATTTCTCCAGAAGAGAGAGATGTATTTTTTAAAACAAATCAAAAATTTTCATCTATTGTAAATCTAAATGAGAATTATTCTTTCTTTAAATATGGTGAAGATAACAAAAAAAATGAGTTTTTATATTTAGACAATGATATTGTAAGATGGTATAGACAATTCCTACCTAAAAATAAAGAATGTTTTATCTATACAATAAATAAAGTAGATGGATACAAAGTAGGAAATAATGAAGAAAGTATTATTGAAAATTTAGGAAAATATTTTAATTTCTTTAATGATAACAAACTAGAAATCTCTTCTAGTGGAAAGTTATTAAAATCCTCTAAAATTGGAATGCATAAATATTGTAATATTGAGGAATATTATACTGACTTAAATGATTTGGACTTCTTAAAAACTGAAACTATAGCACTTTTCTTTTATATATTAAAAAAAGAATATTTAACTTCTACATATATGAAAGGAAATAACTTAAAGACAATTATATTAGACTTCTTAGATGGTAAAAATATTATAGATGATAATTATACCTTCCCAAGATTATATTTAAATTATCTAAAAGGATATGCAAAACCTAAAAAAACTAATAGTGAAGTTATAAGAGGAATTCATACAATTAGAGATATTTTACAAAATATATCTCCTAATAAAATTATAAGTGTGGATAATATTATAAATTATATAATTTATAATGATAAATTTATTGAAATTTTAAATGTTGATGAAGTATATGAACGTGTATATATTAATGAAGCAAATTATGAAAGAACAAAACTTTTAAATTATGAAGCTTATAGAGACTATATTATAGAGCCCTTTATAAAATCTATACTTTTTATTTTAGGTACTTTTGGAGTTTTAGAGATTTATTATACTGCTCCAAATGGAAAAAATTCTCTTTATCTTAGACACGGTTACTTATCCAAATATGATGGAATAAAAGCTTTTAAACTTACTGAATTAGGGGAATACATCTTTGATAAGAGAGATTCTTTTGAATTTAAGCAAGAGGAAGAGGGAGTTGTATTCTTAGAAGATGATATTTTAATAGCAAGTATTGTTGGGGAAGCTCCTACTAGAGCTTTATTCTTAGAAAGTATTGGTAATAAGATAGCTCAAAATAAATATAAACTTTCATATGAAAGTTTCTTAAAAAAAGTTTCTAATAAAAAAGAAGCTGAAGAAAAAATCAATGAATTTAGAAAGAAAATTTCTGAAACTCCTGGAGAAATTTGGGAGGAATTTTTTGAAGGAGTTAAAGAGAGAATGTCATCTGTAAAATTATTACAAGATTATAGTGTGTTACAACTTAAACAAGATAAGGAATTAATAAGTTTTATTTCATCAAATAAAGAGCTATCTAAAATTATATTAAAAGCTGAAAATTTCCACATTATAATAAAAAATGAAAATATAGATAAATTCCAAGAAATTTTAAATAGTAATGGATATTATTTATCATAAAATAATAATTTTTAAATTTTTATTCTTATAACAATAAGGCTATTGCATTTTATAAAAAAGAATATGCAATAGTCTTTTTTATTTGTATATTATCAAAAATAATAGTTTTTATTTTGTTTATTCTTATAATTTTTTATGATATAATTTTATTGAAAAATATTTTTTGGAGGTACAAATGCTAGAAAAAGTATTAATAATAAATACAGGTGGAACAATTGGGATGGTTCATAATGACCCAAAAGACCCAACTAGCCCATTAAGACCAGCAAATGATTGGAATGAAATAGCAAAAGAACATCCTATTTTAAAAAAATTTCCAACAGATTATTATCAATTTAATCCTTTAATAGATTCTTCTGATATGTCTCCAGAAGTTTGGATAAAAATAGGGGAGCTTATAGAAAAAGAATATGATAATTATAGAGGGTTTGTAATTTTACATGGGACAGATACAATGGCTTTTACAGCTTCTGCTCTTTCTTTTATGTTTAAAAATCTTTCTAAACCAATAATACTTACAGGTTCTCAAGTTCCCCTTCAATTCCCAAGAAGTGATGCTTTACAAAATCTTATAACAGCTATTCAAATAGCTGGAAATGAAATTTATGGAGTTAGACTTGTTCCTGAAGTTGCTATATTTTTTAGAGATACTTTGCTTAGAGGTAATAGAGCCAGAAAAATAGATGCTACAAATTATTTTGGTTTCTCATCTCCAAACTATCCAGCTATTGGAGAGATTGGTGGAGATATAAAAATTATAAAAGATAGAATTTTAAAACCTAGTAATGATAAATTTTATGTAGATAAAAGAATATCTAATCAAGTTATTGTATTAGAACTTTTCCCAGGACTTAACTTTAATTATTTGAAAAAAATCTTTGATGATAATTGTGATATAAAAGGGGTTATCCTAAAAACTTTTGGAAATGGAAATGCTCCAACTAATAAGGAATTTCTTGAAATATTAGAATATATCTCTTCTAAAAATATTGTTATTATTGATATTACTCAATGTACAAAAGGTTTTGTTAAAATGGGATTATATGAAGCTAGTGCCAAACTTACAGATGTCGGAGTTATAAGTGGAGCTGATTTAACTCCAGAAGCTGCTGTAACAAAACTTATGTATTTATTAGGAGCTTATAAAGATATTAAACAAGTAAAAAGAAAAATGCAAGTTGATATTAGTGGAGAACAAACATTAAGTCAATATGATTTTGTGATTGAAAATGATAAAGAGTTTACTGATAATTTTTCTATGGAAATTGTTGTACCTAAAAAATTAAAAAAAGAATATTTAGTAAAAGCTGTTGTTCGTATAAATAAAATTATTGAAAGGGAGTTTGATGATAGAGAGTTAGAAATAACAATGTCTATGGAAAGTTTAGATGACTATAACGATAATTTTATAGAATCAAGTAGCAAAATAAAGAAAAAAATAGACACAACACAAAAAAGTGCCCATATTCTTTTTAATAACTCTGTTAAAAGAATTTTAGATAGTAGTAAATCTGTTAAAATTTCTATGAATAGTAATATGAAAATAAAATGGGAAAATATTAGTTTCTCTATTTTCTCTGAATTAATTTAATTTTTTTGACTTTATTTTATCTATAAAATATTATACAATAGTGTATATGATTTTTTGTTTAGGAGATTTTATGTTTAAATTACATTCTAATTTTAAGCCTACAGGTGACCAACCTCAAGCTATAGAAACTTTGACAAAAAGAATAAAAGAGGGAGTAAAAGACCAAGTATTATTAGGTGTAACAGGTTCTGGTAAAACTTTTACAGTGGCTAATGTTATTGCCAATGTTGGAAAACCTACTCTTATTTTAGCTCCTAATAAAACTTTAGCAGCTCAGCTTTATTCTGAATACAAAAAATTTTTTCCAGAAAATGCTGTTGAGTATTTTGTTTCTTATTATGATTATTATCAACCTGAAGCTTATATAAAATCTACTGACACATATATAGAAAAAGATTCATCTGTAAATGATGATATAGATAGACTTAGAAACTCAGCTACTGCTGCTCTTATAAATAGAAAAGATGTTATAATTGTAGCTTCTGTATCAGCTATTTATGGATTAGGTTCTCCTGAAACTTATAAAAAAATGACTATACCTATTGATTTAAAAACAGGATATGATAGAAACAAATTAATAGAAAAATTAATAAATTTAAGATATGAAAGAAATGATATTGCCTTTGAAAGAGGAAAATTTAGAATAAAAGGTGATGTTATTGATATATATCCATCATATATGGAGATTGGATATAGATTAGAATTTTTTGGTGATGATTTAGATGAAATTTCCACTATAAATACTTTGACAGGACAAAAAATTCAAAAGAATATACAAAGAATTGTTATATATCCCTCTACTCATTATTTGACAGAAGAGGAAAAACTTGAAAAAATAATTGAAGAAATAAAAAATGATATGAATGTAGAAGTTCAAGCTTTTAAAGATAAAGGAAATATTTTAGAAGCTCAAAGATTAGAACAAAGAACCAATTATGATATAGAAATGATACAAGAGATTGGTCATTGTAAAGGGATTGAAAACTATTCAAGATATTTAAGTGGTAAAAAACCTGGAGAAAGACCAGATACTTTAATAGATTATTTTCCAAAAGATTTTTTAATATTTATAGATGAATCTCATATAGGTGTTCCACAAATTGGTGGAATGTACAATGGAGATAGAGCTAGAAAAGAATCTCTTGTAGAAAATGGATTTAGATTAAAAGCTGCTCTTGATAATAGACCTTTAAAATTTCAAGAATTTAGAAATATTTCAAATCAAACAGTTTTTATTTCAGCAACTCCTGGAGATTTTGAAATAAAAGAATCTAAAGGAAATATTGCAGAACAACTTATTAGACCTACAGGGCTTCTTGACCCTGAAATTGAAATAAGAAAAACTGAAAATCAAGTTGATGATTTACTAAATGAAATAAGAGAAAGAGTAAAGAAAAAAGAGAGAGTTTTGGTTACAACTCTTACTAAAAAAATGGCTGAAGAGCTTACAGAATATTATTCTACTTTAGGTGTAAAAGTAAAATATATGCATTCAGACATTGATACTCTTGAAAGAATTGAAATAATTCGTGAATTAAGATATGGAACTATTGATGTTATAGTTGGAATCAACCTTTTAAGAGAGGGGTTAGATATTCCAGAAGTTTCTCTTGTGGCTATTCTTGAAGCTGACAAAGAGGGATTTTTAAGAAGCCGTCGTTCTCTTATTCAAACCATTGGAAGAGCTGCTAGAAATCTAAATGGGAAAGCTATTCTTTATGGAGATATTATAACAAAATCTATGGGACAAGCTATTGAGGAAACTGAAAGAAGAAGAAAAATACAACATGAATATAATGTATTTAATAATATAGACCCAAAATCTATAATTAGAGAGGTTTCTGAAGAAATTTTAAATCTTGATTATGGATTAGATACAGAAGAAATCTCTAAAAAATCTCCTACTAAGAACTTCACTAGTAAAGAAGAGATTGAAAAAGAGATTGAAAAACTTTTAAAAGAAATTAAGAAATGTTCTGAAGAACTTGATTTTGAAACTGCTATAGTAAAAAGAGATAAAATGAATCAGTTAAAAAATATATTATTGGAGTTATAATGAAAGATAGAATCTACAATGTTTCTGAATTTAATAAAATAGTAAAAGAATATGTAGATGAAATTCCTGAATTTCATAATTTTTTTCTAAAAGGTGAGTTATCAGGCATAACTTATTATAGAAGTGGACATCTATATTTCACCTTAAAAGATAAAAAATCTCAGATAAAATGTGTAGCATTTAATTATAAATTAAAAAGAATTCCAGAAGATTTAAAAGAGGGAGATAATGTTACACTTTTTGGAGATGTTGGATTTTATGAGGTTCGTGGGGATTTTCAAATACTTGTCCGTCACATTGAAAAAGAAAATTCAATAGGTGAGTTGTATAGAAAATTAGAGAAGTTAAAAATCAGAATGGAGGAAGAGGGATATTTTTCTCCACTCAATAAAAAACCTCTACCAAAATATCCTACTACAATAGGAATAGTTACATCTTCTATTGGAGCAGGACTTTATGATATAATAACTACAGCTAGAAAGAGAATGGATAATATTAATATTTATGTATATCCAGCTAAAGTTCAAGGAGAAGGTTCCGTTGAAGAGATTATAAAAGGGATTGAAACTCTTGATAAAATTCCAGAGATAGATTTAATTATAGCTGGAAGAGGTGGAGGAAGTATAGAAGATTTATGGTCTTTCAATGAAGAAAAAGTTGCTCTTGCTTTCTTTAATTGTAAAAAACCTATAATATCAGCTGTTGGACATGAAACAGATTTCCTTTTAACAGATTTAGTAGCTGATGTTAGAGCAGCAACTCCTACTCAAAGTATAGAAATCTCTGTTCCTGTAAAAAAAGAGATTTTATCATTATTAGATGATGATAAAAGATATCTTACAACTCTTATAAATGAAAAAATAAAAAATTCAAAATTAATTTTAGAAAATAAGACTCAATCATATGTATTTAAAAATTTTAATAAAAAAATTGAGAATGCTAGAGAAGATTTATATGAAAGAGAATTACTTTTAGAAAAAAATCTTAAACTAATATTGGAAAGAAAAAATCAAAATTTAAAATTACAAGTTGAAAAACTTATAGCCTTAAACCCTTTGAATATTCTTTCGAGAGGTTTTTCTGTGGTTAAATCTAATGATAAAATAATAAAGTCATCTAAAGAGATTAAAAATGGTGATGAACTTTTTATAAAACTATATGATGGTAGTCTAAAAGCTACTGTAAAGGAGATAAAAAAATAATGAAATATTTTTATAAAATTTTATTAATCTGTATTTTAACAGTAAATATTTTTGCTAGTCCTCTTTATTCAAATTCTTCAAAAGATAAAAAGGATGAAAATGTAAAGATTGCCCTTGAATTACAATATCGTGATAAGGATAATCATAATAGACTTACAAAATTTAAAATTCCTATAAAAGTAAAAGAAAAAGATGACCCAAGACCAGCTGATATTGCTACTATTGAAGAGTTAGTAAATAGAGAGAGAGTTAGAGAAAAAGCTGCTGCTATGCTTGAATATTATGAAGAAGCTTTCCGTTATCATATTGAATCTATCAGTAATGATTCAAAAGAGGTATATAAATTAGGAAATTATTATTTTACTCATGGAAAATATGAAAAAGCAAGAGAAGTTTTTAGTAAAAATATAAATAGTATTGAAAATCTTTTTGGAGCTGCTGTAACAAATAGATTTTTAGGTGATTATGATACAGCCATTTTATATTATAGTGAAGTTATTGATATGAATCCAAACTTAGCAGAACCTTATCTTGAAAGAGGTTTGTGTTATAGAAATCAAGAAAAATATAGAGAAGCATTAGCTGATTTGTTAAAATATAAGAAAATGAGAAATACAGAGGAAGCTTATGCTGCTTTAGGAAATCTTTATATTTTGAAAAAAGATTATTCTAATGCTAGATTTGTTTTGAATGATGGAAAAATATTATATCCTAATTCAAAAATTATAAATGAACTTTTAATAAAATCTCATGGTAAATAATAGGTGAAAATATGGATTGGTATAGATTAAGAATTGTGGGAATTAAAGATAGTATTATAGCTAAACTTATGCTCCGTTTTGAAAAATATGAAGATATTTTTTCATTAGATAAAGAATTATTAAAATTATATTTTAAATTTGATGAGGAAACAATTTCTTTAATATATCAGTCTAAAAAAACAAATTTAGAAAAAGAATTGACTTTTCTTAAAGAAAAGAATATAAATATTATATCTTTAAAAGATAAAAATTATCCAACGAGTTTAAAAAATATTTCTCATCCACCTTTATTTTTATATTATAAAGGAGATATATCTATTGCAAATGAAAAAACTATTGGAATTGTTGGAACTAGGCAACCAACTACATATGGAAAAAGAGTATGTGAAAAAATAACAAGTGATTTAGTGAAATCTCAAGTTACTATTGTAAGTGGATTAGCTTTAGGAATTGATACAATTTCTCATAAAACTGCTCTTGAAAATAATGGAAAAACTATTGCTGTTATTGGCTCTGGTTTAGATATAATTTATCCTAGAGAAAATAAAAAATATTGGGAAAAGATTGGAGAAAAAGGGCTTTTAATATCTGAATTTCCTTTAGGTACTGAGCCACTATCATATAATTTTCCTATGAGAAATAGAATAATTGTAGGTTTATCCAAAGGAATTATTGTAGTAGAAAGTAAAGAAAAAGGAGGAAGTCTTATAACAGCTTCTTTAGCTTTAGAAGAGGGAAGAGATGTCTTTGCTATACCTGGAGATATTTATTCTCCTGTCTCATCAGGAACTAATAATTTAATAAAAAATTCTGAAGCTAAACTTATCACTTCTAGTGAAGATATACTCAAAGAATTTAACTGGCCTATAGAAAAATATGATAAAATAAGTTTAAATCTATCAGAAGATGAAACTAAGATATATAATATTTTAGAAAAAGAAAAATCACTAGATGAATTAATTGTAATTACAGGAATAAAAGCTAAAATTTTATTAGCTATATTAATGGAAATGGAAATAAACGGATACATTCTAAGTATTAGTGGAGGAAAATATATTAGAAAAATAAAATAAATTTATTTTATTTTGGAAAGGTTTGATATTATGAAGAAGAATGATAAAAAAAATCTAGTTATAGTAGAATCACCAGCAAAAGCTAAAACTATTGAAAAAATACTAGGAAGTAATTTCCAAGTAACAGCTTCTTTTGGGCATATTAGAGATTTGCCTAAAAGTTCTTTAGGTGTTGATATAGAAAATGGATTTACTCCAAATTATTCAACCATCAGAGGAAAGGGAGATGTTACAAAAAATTTAAAAGCTTTGGCTAAAAAATCAGATAAAGTTTATCTTGCTTCTGACCCTGATAGAGAAGGAGAGGCTATAGCTTGGCATATTGCTCATACTTTAAAACTAGATGAAAATGAAAACAATAGAATAGAGTTCAACGAAATTACAGCTTCAGCTATAAAAGAAGCTATAAAACATCCTAAAAAAATTGATATAAATAAGGTTAATGCTCAACAAGCTAGAAGAATTTTAGATAGACTTGTGGGATATGAAGTTAGCCCTCTTCTATGGAAAACTGTTTCATCTAATACAAGTGCTGGTCGTGTTCAATCAGTAGCATTAAAATTAATTTGTGAATTAGAAGATAGTATAAAAGCCTTTGTACCTGAAAAATTTTGGGATATAAATGGAGAATTTGAAAATAAAATTAAACTAGCTTTATACAAAGTTGATAATAAAAAAATTGATAAATTAAAAGATGAAAAAATAGTTGAAAAAATTAAATCTCTTAAGGGAGAGGAATTTTTAGTAGAAAGTGCTAAGGTTACTAAAAAAACTAAAAATCCACCTGCTCCATTAAAAACAAGTACTCTTCAACAACTTTCATCTTCATATTTAGGATTCTCAGCTACAAAGACTATGAAAATAGCTCAGGGTTTATATGAGGGAGTTAATATAAATGGAACTCATAAAGGACTTATTACATATATGAGAACTGACTCTATAAGAATTTCAGAAGAAGCTTCAAAAATGGCAAAAGATTATATTCTTGAAAATTTTGGAAAAGAGTATGTTGGTGGAGAAGTTAAAAAATCTACTAAAAAACAAGAGAATATTCAAGATGCCCATGAGGGAATTAGACCTACAACTATAGAATATACTCCTGATTATTTATCTAAATTTTTAGATAAAGACCAATTAAAATTGTATACTCTTATTTGGGAAAGATTTTTAATCTCTCAATTAGCTCCTATGAAATATGAGCAATTTGAACTTATCTGTTCAAAAGAAAATATCCAATTTAGGGGAGTTTTAAATAAAATCCTATTTGATGGATATTATAAAATATTTAAAGATGAAGAAGATATTCCATTAGGAGATTTCCCTAATATTAAAAAAGATGATTTATTAAAACTTTTAAAATTAAATATAAAAGAAGATTTTACAAAACCACCTGCAAGATTAACAGAATCATCTCTTATTAAAAAATTAGAATCTGATGGAATTGGTAGACCATCTACTTATGCTACTATTATCAATACTTTAAAAGACAGAGAATATGTTACTCTTAAAGGAAAAAGTTTTATTCCTACAGAATTAGGATACCAAGTTAAACATGTACTTAATGAAAATTTCAAAAGTTTTATGAATGTTAAATTTACTGCTGACATGGAAAATAAACTTGATGATATAGCAGAAGGTAAAGAACAATGGCAGGAAGTTCTTGAAAAATTCTATTCTGAACTTTCTAAATATATTGAAAAATACAAAAAAATTGTTGACGAAGATGAAAATAAAATCATTGTTTCAGATGTTATTTGTCCTTGTGGTAAAGGATATATGATAATGAAAAATGGTAGATTTGGTAGATACCTTGCTTGTAATGAAGAAGGTTGCAAACAAAATATCTCTCTTCGTGGAATAGATATTCCTATGGAAGATATACAAAAAGGAAAAATATTTGTAAAAGATATTTTAGAAGCAAAATTAGAAGAGAAAAAAGGAAAATTAACTGATGTTTTCAGTGATGATGGAGCTAGATTATTACTTAAAGTTGGACGTTTTGGAAGTTACTTAGAAAGTGAAAATTATACTAATGATAATATTAGAGTTCCTCTTCCTGGAGAAATAAAGAAAGCTTTAATGCAAAATCAAGTTTTAATAGAAGATGGTGTTGTAAAATTAAATGAAAGATTACAGGCAATAAAATCTGAAGAAAAGGCTATTCTTGATAAAGCTGGAGTTTGTGAAAAATGTGGACGTCCATTTAGAATTGGTAAAAGTAGATTTGGTAGATACCTTGCTTGTACAGGATACCCAGAATGTAGAAATATCAAAACTTTAGATAAAGATGGAAATATTATAGAAAAAAAGGAAAAAATACCTACTAAAAAGAAAAAATAATTATTAAAACAAAAGCCACCCTTTCGAGTGGCTTTTGTTTTTTAACATTACAAAGGATTTATACCGAAATCAACTACTTAGTTGAATTAGTATTTTTTTTAAGGTCAATTAAAACTTTTGTTCCTTCTACAACTAACATAAAAGCAAGAATAAAGATAAAGAAAATTACAACTGATTGTAATCCATGTACTGCTAATTTTCCTTGACCTGAAATTAATAATGCTATATTAGTTTTAAATGAAATTAATAAAGAACTCATAGTTGCACAAATCATAAATATCATAGGAATAAATAACATTTTATTATTTCTTCCTGTTTTTGCTAACCATACAGAAACTCCTAAGAAACATGGTACAGCAACCAATTGGTTACATGCTCCAAATATAGGCCAAATATTTTTATATCCTCCAAGACATAGTAATCCACCTAAGAATACTGTAATGATTGTAGCTACATACATATTACTAAATGATTTTTTAATTCCTACATTTTCTTCTGGATTTTTAGAAGTAAATAACTCTTGGAATAAAAATCTTCCTAATCTTGTAGCTGTATCTAATGAAGTTAAAGCAAAAGCTGAGAAAGCTAGAGAGATTACTGTAAATGTAGTTCTAACAGCTACATCATTAAATCCCATTGCTCCAAAGAATCCTGAAACTCCTGTAGCGAATACAACAGCTGGTGAACCAGCTGGCATTTGCCCATCTTTAAATAAAACTCCTACTGTAATTAAAGCAATAACAGCTAATACACATTCTATTAACATAGAACCATATCCAATCATTTTAGCATCTTTTTCATTGTCTAATTGTTTTGAAGTTGTTCCAGAACCAATTAATGAGTGAAATCCTGAAATAGCTCCACAAGCTACTGTAATAAATAGATATGGAAATACAAATTGTCCATTAAAACTATTTTTTAATCCTGTAAAGCTTGGTAAATTAATTGTTGGATTTGTAAATACAACTCCAATAAAAGCAGCTAAAATCATAAAATATAATAAGAAACTATTTAAATAATCTCTTGGTTGTAATAAAATCCATACAGGTGTTACTGAAGCAATAATAATATAGACAAACACAAATCCTAACCAAAAATTTTTACTTAAATAAATAGGGAATTTTAATCCTATGTATATACATAAAATTAAAAGAGCCACTCCAACAACTGAAGAAATAACAAGTGGAGCATTTTTTCTATATACTAAGAATCCAAAAGCTATAGCTAGTGGGATAAATAATACAGAAGCTGTAGCTACTGACCCATTAGCTTGAATATATGTTTTTGTTCCATCAGCTGCTATTGTATATCCTTGAAAAGTACTAGCTACAATATCAGCAAAGGCAGCAATAACTAATAAAATTACTAACCAAGCAAATGTTGTAAATAATACTTTACATTTATGCCCAATATATTCTTCTATAACTTCTCCTAAAGTTTTTCCTCCATGTTTTATTGAAACAATGATAGATGAAAAATCTTGAACTCCTCCAAAGAATATTCCTCCAATAACAATCCATAAAAATACAGGAATCCAACCAAAAACTGCTGCTTGAATAGGTCCTGTTATTGGTCCTGCTCCAGCAATAGAAGCAAAATGATGTCCTAATAAAATAGGAGCTTTAGCTGGTACATAATCTACTCCATCTTCCATTGTATGAGCTGGAGTTACTTGTTTTGGGTCTACTCCCCATTGTTTTGCTAACCATGAACCATATGTTACATAGGCTACTAAAAATAAAATAATAGCTAATGATAAAATTAATAAACTACTCATATAAATTTCCCTCTCCTTATCATCAAATTTTTAAACTTTTTTCAAATACACTTATAATTTCTTTAGATGATTTATTATAGTATATTTTATTTTTTATTAAATCTACACCTATAAATCTAGTTGTTAAAAAACCTCTTATAGAAAATAGATATGTTTTCTCAAATTTAAATTTTTCTATTTTTCTTTTTACATTTTCTGAAATTTCATTTGAAGATATAAAAACTATTGATATATAACTTGTCATATGATTTTTAGGAGGATATTTTTCCCCTTTTCTCACATAATCTTTTTCAATACTATTTTTTATTAAAAATTCTATGTTATCTATATCTTTTTCGTTAAGTTTCTCTACTTCTAAGAAAAAAATATATTCAAAATTATTAACTTCCCAAAGATTAACTTCTTTAACTAACACATATTTTTCAGCCTTGGAATTAAAATATCCATAGGCTGAAAAATTATACTCATCAATTTTAAGATTTTCTTCTATATCAAAACAACTTTTATATACTTCCAATAAATTATTTAAATACTCTTTTGATTTCATAAACCTCTCTTATTTAACTTCTCTTGTCCAATTTTTTGTATCTTCTAGTTTACCCCATTGAATACCTGTTAGAGTATCATATAATCTTTGAGTTAAAGCTCCTGTTTTAAAATCATTGATAACAGCAGTTTCTCCTCTATAGAATAATTCTCCTACTGGAGATATTACAGCGGCAGTTCCTGTTCCAAAAGCTTCTTGAAGTTTTCCATTTCTAGCTGCTTCCATTAAGAAATCTATAGTAAAATGTTCTTCATGTACTTTATATCCCCAATCTTTTAAAAGTTGAATACAAGAATCTCTTGTTACACCTGGAAGAACTGTTCCATCAATAGGTGAAGTATAAACTTCTCCATCAACTAAAAACATAACATTCATTGTTCCAACTTCCTCTACATATTTACGTTCAGCTCCATCTAACCAAAGAACTTGTGTATATCCTTTTTGTTGAGCATTGTATTGAGCTAGGATACTAGCTGCATAGTTTCCTCCACATTTTGTAAATCCTGTTCCACCTTTACAAGCACGAACTAATTCTTCTTCAACATAGATTTTTACAGGACTAACTCCTTCTGGATAATAGTTTCCTACAGGTGATAAAATTATTGCAAATAGATAATTACTTGCTGGATGGACTCCTACTGTAGCTTCAGTTGAAAACATAAATGGACGAATATATAGAGAAGTTCCCTCTGCTGATGGTATCCATTCTTTTTCATATTCAACTAATTTTTCTATAGCTTCAACAAACATATCTTCTGGAAACTCTGGCATACAAAGTCTTTCACAAGATTTTTGCATTCTTCTGGCATTCATTTCAGGACGGAATAATAAAACTTTTCCCTCTTTTGTTCTATAAGCTTTTAATCCTTCAAATACCTCTTGAGCATAATGTAAAACAAATGAAGCTGGGCTTAAAGATAGTGGTCCATAAGGAACTATTCTTGCATCATGCCATCCTTTTTCTTTTGAATAATCCATTAAAAACATGTGGTCAGTAAAATATTTTCCAAATCCTAATTTGTTTTGGTCTGGTTTCTCCTTTAACTCTTTAACTCTTTCAACTCTGATTTCCATAAACTTCCTCCTTGTAATGTCTATAAAAAAAACAGCCTTGAGCCAAGGCTGTTTTTTATTTTTTACTTAATTTTTTATAAAATTTTTTTCATTTTATCCCTAGTAAAAAACGGTTACACTAAACAACTCTTAGCACTTATTTTTTGTACGTCAAAACTTCTGATATTCATGCATATCAGATTTATTATACTTATGACAAATATTATGCTAAGTAGTTTAAACATATAACCCTCCCTAAAGTTTTCTTGGGTAAAGTATAAAACATTCTTTAAAAAAAATCAAGTGTTTTTTTTAATTTTTTTGTTTTTCTTAAATTTTTAGTATTTTTTTCTTAAAATATAGTATTTTCTTTAGAAATAATATTAATTTTTTTATCAGTAAAATAAATTTTTCCATTTTTTAATTTTAATTGAATTGGATATACTTCTACACCTTTAGTTAGAGCTTTATAAAAAGTCTCAAAAAATGATTTATCTGTTTTATAATTTGGTATAAAACTATAAGAATCTCTAAAAATTAAAAGTATTACTGCTGCTCTTTCTCCTTTTTCTTTAATTTCCATTAAAGTTTCTAAATGTTTTACTGCTCTTTCAGATGGGGCATCTGGAAATATAGCTATTTTATTTTCTGAAAGTGAAACTCCTTTCACTTCAACCCAAATTTTTTCTCCTTTTTTTTCTAAATAATAATCAAGACGACTATGTCCATTTTTTACTTCAGCTTTCACTAAATCCACTTCTCCAAAAGGTGATATTGAAAAATCTCTTAAAATATTTTCTGAAATATATCTATGAAAAGATGAATTTAAAAGAATATCCTCTCCATCAGGTGCTTTAGCTGAAATTAAATCCCATTCTGTTTTTCTTTTTGTTAAATCTTTAGCTTTTCTAAGAGAAACTTCATTCCCTTTATAAAGTAACTCTTTTATTCTTCCACTATCATGTACATGAACTGTTACAATACCTTTATTTTTTAATTCTACTTTTGAAATAAATCTATTGGGTCTTTCTAAAAACTTTCCCATTTCATTTATTTCAATCTCATATATAACTTTTTCCATTTTACCTCCATAAGTTTTTTTATATTTTATCATAAAAAAATAGATTTTATAATTGGTAAGTATGAAATAAAATTTAAATAATCTATGAAATAATTCAATAAATAGGAAATAATTTATTGAAATATAATTATTTCTTTAAAATAAATGAAATAAAAATAATATTTTTATAAAAAAAGCTATTGTAAAATTTACAATAGCTTTTTAATCTTTTATTTTTGAGAATAAACTATTTTTCCACCAACCATAGTTATAACAGGTTTTATATTTCTAATTTCCATAGGGTCAACTGTAAATATATCTTTATCTAATATAACTATATCTCCATAATAATTTTCTTTTATTCTTCCTTTTCTATCTTCACAAAATTCAGCATAAGCACTACCTATTGTATAGGCATCTATTGCTGTATAAATATCTACACATTCTTCAGGATAAAATCCATTTATTGGTTGTCCATTAGCATCTTTTCTTGTTACAGCAGAATAAATATTTGGGAATGGATTACAAGATTCTACAGGACAATCTGTTCCATAAGATATTTTGCCACCTAATTTATCAAGAGTATTAAAAGCATATGAAGTAGAAGCTAATTCTTTTCCACATCTATCCTCTACTATTTTCATATCATAATCTAGGAATATTGGTTGGTACATAACAAGCATTCCAGACTTTGCAATATCTTCTAACATCTCTCTATCAGTAATTTGACAATGAACAAGAGCATGTCTTAATTTATTTTCACCATCAATAAAAGCTTTTTTATAACATTCTATTGTTTCTTTTATAGCTCTATCTCCAATAACATGGGTAACAACTTGAATTCCATGTTCTTTAGCAATAGCACAATATTGCTCCATCTCTTCTGTTGTTGTAAAATGTTCTCCTGTTGTTGTTGGGTCATCATTATATGGTTTACACATAAGAGCAGTTCTTGCTCCTAAACTTCCATCTTTAAAAAGTTTTAAAGGTCCTAAAGTTATCCAATTTTCTTCTGAATAACCATCTCTAGTAAATTCTCCCTCTGTTACATATTTTTTAAATTCTTCTACATCTGTAAAACAAACTTGATGTCTATAACGAAGAAGTCCTTTTCCCTCTTTAAATAATTTTTTAAACATTGCAAAATGTTCATCTGTTGATTTTACTATTGTCGTTCCTATATCATTACTTTGTACACTTGTAAGTCCATAAGAAACTGCTTGTTCCATACTTTTTATAAGCATTCTCTCTCTATCTTCCATTGTATAATCTGGAATAAGTTTTTTTACAAAGTTACAAGCATTCTCTGTAAAGATTCCATTAGGATATCCATCTTCTCCTATCATAAAAGTCCCACCAGGCCATTGAGGAGAATTTCCATCAATTCCTAATAATTCTATTGCTTTTGTATTTGTTGATAATATATGACCACAAACACGCTCTAATATAATTGGAATTTCTGTAGAAATTTTATCTAAATCAAATCTTGTTGGTATTCTTTTATCTGGAAAATAATCTTGATTCCAACCTATAGCATGGATACAATGTTTTGTTAACTCAGGATTTTCTTTTTTAAATTTTATACATCTTTCAACTAAATCTTCTACTGAAGTACAATCAAAAGTAGATACTTCTTGTAATACTTCAGCAAATTGTATAAGGTGTAAATGAGAATCATTTAATCCAGGAATTACTGTTTTCCCTTCACAATCTATTTTATTACAATCTTCTAAACATAATGGTAAAAGCTCCTCTTTTTTTCCAACTTTTTTTATAATTCCATCTTCTATAAGTATAGCTTCTGTAAATTTTTCTCTTTCAAGATAAACTTTCCCATTAAATATTAAAGTTTGTTTACTCATAACTACTCACCTTTTTTTAATTTTTTATCAAAATACATATAGAAAAATACTCCAACTACTAGAACTAAAGTTCCTAATATAGAGTTTGTTGTATCTTCTATAAATGTATTAATAACTAGTCCTAAGAAAATTACTGCAGTTATTATTACTGATACAGGATATGCCCAAACTTTATAAGGACGCTCTAGAGTAGGATATTTTTTACGACATCTCATTACTGCTACTATTGATAAGAAACTAAATATCATACTTGAGAATACAACTAAAATTGTTAATTGTTCTAAGTTACGTAATAAAACTAAAATTACAGAGATAACTCCTTGAATAACTATAGCAACTGTTGGAACTTTATATTTTGGATGTAAATAAGCATAAGATTTAAAGAAATGTCCCTCTACTGCCATAGCATAATACATACGAGGTTGAGCCATTATTAATCCATTAAGAGCACTAAACATAGCTAATACCATTCCTATAACAACTACTGAAGCTCCAACATTTCCAAGAACTTTTTTAGCTACAGCAGTTCCTAAATAAAAATCTCCACTACCTATCATAGATACAATTTCTTCATGAGGAAGAACTTTAAATATTGAGAAGTTAAATAATACATAAAGTAAAGTTACTCCACCTATACCAAAAATTAAAGATAAAGGTAAATTTCTTTTTGGATTTTTTATCTCTTCTGCTAATGTATTTAAGTTTGTCCAACCTTCATAAGCCCATAAAGTAGCCACAACAGCAAAAGCTATCATTCCAATTAAGCCTCTTTCACTAGTTTCAACAGCAGTTGATACACTAGCTAAAGAAAAATCTGGTTTTACATCTCCTACAAAAATAGCCACAAACATTATTAATAAAATAGGTATTAATTTTGCCACCATTGAAGCATTTTGAAGCCAACTTGAACCTTTAACTCCATAACAGTTATATATAGTTAATACAACTATAAGTACAATAGCTATCATTTTTATTGTAAAATCACTCATATCAAAGAAAGTTCTTAAAGCTGTAGGTAAAGCAATAGCTATACTAGCTACAGAACCTGGTCCACCAATAGCCCAATCAGTAAATCCTGTTAAAAAACCAACTATTGGATGAAAAGCCTCTGTTAAATATACAGTTCTTCCCCCAGCCTTAGGCATTAAAGTTCCTAATTCTGCATAACAAAGCCCTGCCATTAATGAGATTAATCCTCCTATAAGCCAACATAAAAGAGCTAAACCTAAATTCATATTAACTCTTTCTAATACATAAGAACCAAGATAGAAAATTCCTGACCCTATCATGATTCCTCCAATAATACTAACTCCCCCAAAAACTCCAATTTCTCTATTAAATTGAGTTTCTTCAGAGGTTAGATTTTTTATTCTCTCTTGTTCATTCATAAAAACTACCCCCTCTTTTATTTAATTAAAATAAAGTATATTATATATTCTTTCCATTGTCAAGAATTAATATTATAGTAGTTATATTAAATTCTCCTTGACTTTATAATGAAAAAGAGGTAAATATAAAATATGGGTAGAAAACTTTTATTAGGAGGATAAAAAATGAAAATATTACTATTAAATGGAAGTCCAAGATTTGAAGGAAATACAGAAATAGCTTTAAAAGTTTTAAAAGAAGAGATAGAAAAAAATATAAAAGGTGAAATAGAAACTATTAATCTTTCAAAATTACAAATAAAAGGATGTTTAGGTTGTGATTATTGTAAAACATCTGGTGGAAATTGTATTACAAAAGATGATGGACAAATGATAGCTGAAAAAATCCTTGAATCTGATGTTATTATTTTTGGTTCTCCAGTTTATTGGTGGGGAATAACTTCTCAAATGAAGGCAGCAATAGATAGAATATATATGAAAGGCGAATTTTTAGGAGGAAAATCTAAAAAAATAGGTTTGGTTACTGTTGGAGCTGCTGAACTAAGTGATGAAGAATATGATATTATAAAAAGACAATTCAAATGTATATGTGAATATTTAAAATGGGATTTCATTGGAAACATAGATGTTTCTGCTTATGGAAAAGGAGATGTTTTAAAAGATACTGATAAAGTAACTGAATTAAAAAATTTTTGGAAAAAAATCTAAATTTTAATCAAAATAAAAAGGATATTGTATTTTTGCAATATCCCTTTTATTTTTTATTATAAGAAAAAATTTATTTTCATAAAAATATTTCTTATTTACTTCATCAAAAATAATAAACTCACTTTTTTAATATTATCTTTATTATTCAAACTCTCTAACAAAACTACCTTATAGAAAATTTATTGATTATAAAATTTTATTTTTTTAATTTTACTTTTGGTTCTTCAGGAATATTAAATAATGGAATAAATTTATCTAATCCTGTTAAAGTCAAGATTAATATAGAAATTACAACTATTATAGAAAGAAAATTGTATTTCATAATATCTGTTGGCCTAAATTCATAAAGAGGGTAAACAACAGAAGCTATTCCTGTAAAAAATACAGTATAAGTATGCCAAGGAATAAATTGAGAACCAAAAACTCCCATAGCATCACTAAAACATCCATTTCTTAGACGTAATTTATATTTTTCCTCTTCACTTCCCTCTACAGTTTCATCAACTAAATTTTTTATTATTGGTCCTATAGTAACTATTTGAGCCATCTCATCAGCTAAAGCTACATTTCCTAATATAGAAAAAACTCCATTGTAAAACATTAGTTGTCTTACATTTTTAGATATTCTTTTTACTATTCTTGATAATGGTTCAAAAGCATTAATACTTCCCATAATTCCACCAAAAGCTGTTATCCACATCATCATTATAATAACACTTGCTCCAGCACTTGAAAAACCTGTGTACATTAAATCTAAAAATTCTGAAATATTTGGAATTGTTCCTGATATTAAACCAAATACTAGAGAGCTAATAATTCCTATAAAAAGACAAGCTAATGTTGGAAAACCTTTTATTGCTGATATTAAAACAAAAATTAAGGGTAAACACATATATAAAGGTACTCCATCTTTAACTTGATTCAAAAGAATAATTGCCGACTCTCTTTCAGACTTTAAAACTTCCCAAACATTATCAGGAATTTGATTGATAGCCTCATTTACATTTCCACTTATATTTGGTAATCCCATCATAACTGATACTACATAAAAAGTTATTATCCCAACTATAAGACATCCTAAAGACCAAACTCCTTGATGTCTTATTCTATGTATAACTTCTACTTTTTGTATTCCAGAACTTACAACTGTAGTATCTGAAATAAGCCCTATATTATCACCGAAACAAGCTCCTCCAGCAATAGCCCCTAAAGTTAATAGAATATTTCCACCAACTATATGGTTTAACCATAAAAATATAGGAGCACAAGCTGCAAAAGTTCCCCAAGATGTTCCTATTGTAATAGATAAAACACTTGTAACAATTATTCCTGTAACAGCTATTGTTTTTCCTGTTAAACCTAAATTTAAAGACATAATAATTATTGAAGCTCCTACTCCACTAGCCATAAAAGCTTCAGCCATAGCATAGGCTAACATTAAAATAAAAAACACTAACTGAATTTCCTTTACACTATTTACAGCTTTTTCTACAATTTCATTAAAAGAAAATTTTTCAGTTAACCAAGCAATTATTGCTACATATATAGTTGAAATTGGAGCTGCTATCAAAAAGTCCAATTTTATACCAACCATTAAAATTCCTAATAAAACAATAGGAGATAATTTTAATACCTCTATAAAAACTCCTCTTCTCTCGTTGTTTGTCACTTAATCCTCCTCAATAAAAAAGCCTTATATTATTAAAATATAAGGCAGAAAATATAAAATAAACTATATAATTTATAATCTAATTGATAGCTCTACACTAGTAAACTAATGTCAGTCTTATAGATGTTCTCTATAATCCCAAGTGTCTAAAGTTAGCTCTTTAAACCTTTCGGCAAAATTCCCTTTCAATAATAATCTATGCTTGCTAAACTCCTATTATCTAATAATGTCTTTTGCAACCTCTACCTTGAAAATATTAAATTGTCCAATACATATAATAACATTTTTTATATTTATTGTCAATTTTGTTTTTCATTTTCTTATTTATTTTTCTTTCTATGAATGTTATAATTAAATATAAATTTATTTTGAAAAGAATTTAATAAAATTAAAATACTTATTCTACAAAAATAAAAATTTTAAAATTAAATTAATATAAAGTTATAGGAGAAAAGATGAGTAAACTATATAAATTTGATATTGAAAAAGGAAAAATAATTTTAGGAGTAGATGAAGCTGGAAGAGGTCCATTGGCTGGCCCTGTAGTAGCTGCTGCTGTAAGAATAAGAGAATATCATGATTTTTTTGAAGATATTAATGACTCTAAAAAATTATCAGAAAAGAAAAGAGAAAATTTATTTGAAAAAATTTTAACTTTTTGTGATGTTGGAATTGGAATAGCTACTGTAGAAGAAATTGATGAGGTTAATATTTTAAATGCCACTTTTTTAGCTATGAATAGAGCTATTGAAGATATTAAAAGCCAAAATATTGATTATGATATTGTTTTAGTAGACGGAAATAAATTAATAAAAAATTATAATGGTAATCAAGAGTGTATTGTAAAAGGTGATGGAAAATCTTTATCAATAGCTACAGCTTCTATAATAGCTAAAGTTACAAGAGATAGAATAATGTTAAAATTTTCAGAAATATATCCTGAATATCATTTTGAAAAACATAAAGGTTATGGAACAAAACTTCATAGAGAAATTTTATTAGAAAAAGGACCTCTAGAAATTCATAGAAAAACTTTTTTAAAGAAAATTTTATCTAACTCTTAAGAAAAAAGTTAGGTTTAAAATGAAAAAATTTTTAAATAAAAGAGTTCAAGGAGAATATTTTGAAAATTTAGCATTAAATTTTTTAGAAAAAAAAGGTTTTCAATTAGTAGAAAAAAATTTTTATTCTCATTTTGGAGAAATTGATTTAATTTTAAGAAAGGACAATCTAATAATTTTTGTAGAAGTAAAAGAAAGAAGTAATCAAAAATTTGGAAATGGTTTTGAAGCTATTTCTAAGAAAAAATTAAGAAGAATGTTTTTAAGTGCTAATGAATTTATAGCAATAAATAAACTACAAAACTTTAATATCCGATTTGATGCAATAGCATTTGATGAAAATGGTAAATGTTATTGGATTGAAAACATATTGTGGGGTGATGAAATTGGATTTTAGATGTACAAAATGTGGAAGCAGCGATTATTATGTAAAAACAGCAATTTTTCCTGAAAAAGATTCAAAATTAAAAGTTGAATTTGGAACTTACTATCTAAAAATTTGTTCTGATTGTGGATATACAGAAATTTATTCAGCTAAAGTTGTTGATAAAGAACTTAAGAAGGTGAAAAATGTTCCAGAACCTAAACCTGCACCTTAGAAAATTTTTCTTTAACAATAGATGTAGTGTCTGCAATAATCTTCTATCTAACAGTGAAATATATATTTGTAATAATTGTAAAGAAAATTTTTTACATAATAATTCATTAAAAAAATTTAATGATGTATACTATATTTTTAACTATGATAAAAGTTTCAGAAATTTAATAAAAAACTATAAATTTCAAAATAGAAAATATATTGGATTTTTCTTAGGAAAACTTATAGAAAAAACTTTAAAAAAAGTGATAGAAGAAAATAATATAGATGTTATCATTCCTGTTCCTTTAAATAAAAAAAGATTATTTTCAAGAGGATTTAATCAAGTATCCTATACTTTAGATATTTTAAATATAAAATATCATGATGCAGCGAGAATAAAAAATACAAAACATATGAGTCATTTGTTGGATAAAAATTCAAGAAAATTTAATATAAATAAAGCTTTTTATATTCCTTTTCAAGTGGAAAATAAAAATATTTTAATAATAGATGATGTAATAACAACTGGAAACACTATAAGAGAATTAAAAAAAGAAATAAAAAATAGGGGAAAAGTAAAATCTATAACTGTCTTTTCTTTTTCTATGGCATCTAGTTTTAAAAAATATAATTATGGGGAGAATCATGACAATATTAATTGATAACAAAGAGTACATTCTAGAAAAACAATATAATAGTTTTGGAGAAATTATAAATGAAATCACAAAAAAACTTAAAGGAGAGGACAAAATATTAGAAAAAATAGTGGTTGATGGGGTTATACTTTCTAATACTTCTATTGTTGATATTTCAAAAGTATCTTTAATAGAAATTTATACAAAAAGTCACAGAAATATTTTATTTCAATCTTTATATTTATTAGAGGAATATATAGAAGAATATTTTAAAAGTTTAAAAACCTTAGAAGAGTTTGACCTTGAAGAAATAGCTTATGATATGAAAATAAATGAAATATTAAGTTTTTTAAACTGGACTTTAAATCTTTTATATAGTTTAAAAGAAAATACTTATATAGATTATTTATATTTTGGGTATAATGAGTTTTTAGACGATTTTAAAGAAAGTTATAATTCACTCATAAAAGCTCTGACACAAGGAGATTATGAAACTTCTTTTGATATTTTAGAATTTGAAATCTCTGATATGTTGTCTCTTTTAAGTGAAAATATCGAAAATTATAAAAGCGACATTATTTTAGAAGAACAATCATCAAATAATAGTAATTAAATTAATAACGGATAAAAATTAATCAAAAAATATTTATTTATTAACTTATAGAAAATTAGAAATTTTTTTTAGAATGTGATAAAATTAGTTATTAAGATAAAAATATTTAGGAGGATTTATTTATGAGAAAAACAATAATTGCAGGAAACTGGAAAATGAATAAAACAAATAAAGAAGCTGTTGAAATGTTAACAGAATTAAAAGAACTTGTTAAAGGAATAGATTCTGTTGGAATAGTAATTGGAGCTCCATTTACAGCTTTATCTGATGCTGTTAAAGCAGTAGAAGGAAGCAATATTAAAATAGCAGCTGAAAATGTATATCCTAAAGATTCAGGAGCATATACTGGAGAAGTTTCACCAGTTATGTTAAAAGATTTAGGTGTTGAATATGTTATATTAGGACATTCAGAAAGAAGAGAATATTTTAAAGAATCTGATGAATTTATAAACGAAAAAGTAAAAGCTGTGTTAGCTCATGGAATGACTCCTATTCTTTGTATTGGAGAAAAATTAGAAGATAGAGAATCTGGAAGAACTGATGAAGTTAACAAAACTCAAATTAGAGGAGGATTTGCTGGTCTTACTGAAGAAGAAGCTAAAAAAATAGTTGTAGCTTATGAACCAGTTTGGGCAATAGGAACAGGTAAAACAGCTACTCCAGAAATAGCTCAAGAAACTCATAAAGCTATTAGACAAGAACTTACTGAAATGTTTGGAGAAGAAGTTGCTAATGAAATCACTATCCAATATGGTGGTTCTATGAAACCAAACAATGCTAAAGAATTATTAGCTCAAGCTGATATTGATGGTGGATTAATTGGAGGAGCTTCTCTTAAAGCAACTGATTTCTACGACATTATTAAAGCAGCTTTATAATTATTTTATATTATTATAGAAAGGAAAAAAGATGACAAAAAAACCATTAATGTTAATGATACTAGATGGATGGGGAATAAGCACATGTGATACATGTGTTAATGCTATAAAAAATGCACATCCAGAATATTTTTTAAACCTTTTAAAAAATTATCCAAATTCCCAATTAAATGCTTCTGAAGAATATGTTGGATTACCTGCTGGACAAATGGGTAACTCAGAAGTAGGACACTTAAATATTGGAGCTGGAAGAGTTATTTATCAACCTCTAGTAAAAATAAGTAAAGATATCAAAGATGGAACTTTCTTTGAAATTGAAACTTTAAAAGAAGCTTTTGAATATGCTAAAAAACATAATAATAGAGTTCATATTGGAGGACTTTTATCTGATGGAGGAGTTCACTCTCATCTTGAACACTGTTTTGGACTTTTAGAAATGGGAAAAAGAGAAGGTGTAATTATGTATCTACATGCTTTCTTAGATGGTAGAGATACTGCCCCTACTTCAGGAGCTGGATACTTAAAACAAACTGAAGAAAAAATGTCTGAATTAAATTATGGAAAGATAGCTACTATTTCAGGAAGATACTATGCTATGGATAGAGATAAAAACTGGGATAGAACAAAAAGAGCTTATGATAATATGACTATTGGAAATGGTTTAGAATTTTCTTCTGTTGAAGAAGCTATAAAAACTTCTTATAACAAAGGAGTTACAGATGAATTTGTTGAACCTTCAATAATTGATAAAGAAGGAATAATTAAAGAGGGAGATGTATTTATAAACTTCAACTTCAGACCTGATAGAGCTAGACAGATTACAAGAGCATTAAATGATAAAGAGTTTTCTTATTTTGAAAGAGCTATAGCTCCTGTTAAAGTGTATTGTATGAGACAATATGATTCTACAATAGATGCTCCAGTTATATATGTTGATGAAGAAATTAAAAATACATTTGGAGAAGTTATTTCTAAAGCTGGTTTAAAACAATTTAGAACAGCTGAAACTGAAAAATATGCTCATGTTACTTTCTTCTTTAATGGTGGAGTAGAAACTCAATATGAAGGAGAAGTTAGAAAACTTGTTGCTTCTCCAAAGGTAGCAACTTATGATTTAAAACCTGAAATGTCAGCTTATGAAGTTACTGAAGGATTAATAGAAGCTTTAAATAGTAATGAGTATGATGTTTTTATTGTAAACTATGCTAATCCAGATATGGTTGGACATACTGGTGTTGTTGAAGCTACTGAAAAAGCTATAATAGCTGTTGATGAATGTGTTAAAAAAGTAGCTACAAAAATTCTTGAATTAGATGGAACTTTATTAATTACAGCTGACCATGGAAATGCCGAACTTATGGTAGACCCTGTAACAGGAGCTCCATTCACATCTCACACTATTAACAAAGTACCATTTATTTATGTATCTAATCATACAGAAAATATACATTTAAAAGATGGTAAATTAGCAGATATTGCTCCTACTATGTTAAATATATTAGGAATTGAAAAACCTGTAGAAATGGATGGAGAAAATTTAGTTAAATAATAAAATAAAGAGGGTGTTGTATAACAGCCCCCTCTATTTTTTTATTTTTTATTTAAAATATCTTTCTTTATTTTCTAAAATATTTTCTACAATTTTTTTTATATTTTCATCCTTTAATTTTTCTCTTTTTACTAAAAGATATGTCTCCCTCTCAAAAGGTTCCCCATTAAGTTTAACCATAGGGAAAAAATTTAGCTCTTTAAAATTTTGCATATGAATTTTAGGTAGTACTGTCCAACCAATTCCACTTTTTATCATTTCCAAAGAAGCTTCTGTAGAGTTAACCTTTATTATTTCCCCTTGAAATGGTTTTCCCAAATAAATTTTACTCCATTCATCTAAAAAAATTCTAGATTTTACTACAGTATTAGTTTCATATTGAATATATGGTATTTTTTCTAGTTCTTCTATTTTTAATAATTTTTGAGATATTATTCCATAAGGCTCTTTTGAAACAATATATTTTTCTTCATTCCATGGAACATCCCCTCTTAAAATTCCAATGTCTATTTTTTCTTCTTTTAATAATTTTGGTAGTTCATGATAACTATTTCCTGAAATTATATTAATTTTTATTTGAGGATATACTTCTTTTAAGCTCTGTAAAATAAAAGCTAATTTATATTTAGCCATTGTTGTACTTATCCCTAAATTTATTTTCCTTTCTTCTGAATCTTTTATATTTTTTATATTTTTCTTCATTATCTCATATTCTAAAAGAAATTTTTTAGAATATTCAGCTAAATATTCTCCCTCTTTAGTTAAAACTATTCCAGTAGAAAGTCTTTTGAATAAAACTACATCTAACTCTTCCTCTAATTTATTTAATCTATAAGTTAAAGAGGGCTGTGATGTATATAATTTTTCTGCTGTTTTTGTTAAATTTAACTCTTCTGACATAACTTTTATTATTTCGCAGTCTTTTAAATCCATACATTCTCCCATAAAAATTTAGTGATATAAAATTTTTTTAAAAAGCTTATAAAAATTCAGTATTTCATTTTTTTATAATTTTATACTAAAATATTTGTAATAAAACATGATACTGTATACATAATTATATCATATTTTTTTTAAGGAGACAATATGAAAGAGATATTATTAAAAAAATTTGAATCTTTAGAACCTCAATTACAAAATATGGCTAATTTTATTTTTGATAATCCTGAATTTGGTTTAAAAGAATTTAAAGCTTCTAATCTTTTAATAAATTATTTAGAAGAAAATGGATTTATTATTGAAAAAGGTGTAGGAGGATTAGAAACTGCTTTTAGAGCTATTTATGAACAAGGAACTGATGGTCCTTCTATTGGAATTTTAGTAGAATATGATGCCATTGAAGGAATTGGTCATGCTTGTGGTCATCATATGCAAGGGCCTATTGGTGTTGGGGTAGCTGTAGCTTTAAAAGAAGTTTTAAAAACTGAAAATTATAAATTAGTTGTTTATGGAACTCCAGCTGAAGAAACAACAGGTGGAAAGTTAGCTATGTTAAAAAATGGATGTTTCAAAGATATTGATGTAGCTTTAATGACTCATGGAGGCCCAAATACTACAACAGATATAAAATCTTTAGCTATGTGTAAACTTACAGTTACATTTAATGGTATAAAATCTCATGCTGCTTTAAAACCTGAATCTGGTAGAAGTGCTTTTGATGCTCTTCTTCTTACGTTTAATGCTATTGAATTTATGAGAGAACATGTACCAGATGATGTTAGAATGCATTATACTGTTTTAAATGCTGGTGGACCAGCTAATGTAGTACCTGATAAAGCTGTAGGAAACTTTTATTTAAGATCTTATGATAATGCTACTCTTGTAGATTGTAAAGAAAGATTTTTTAACATAATAAAAGGAGCTAGTCTTATGACTGGAACAACTTATGATATTCATATAGATAAAGAAATGGGTGGAAAAATTCCTATTCTTACTTTGAATGATTTAATTATGAAAAATGCTTTAGAATTAAATGCTCCTTCTATGAGCCCACCAAGAGAAAAAACAGGTTCAACTGATTTTGGAAGTGTTATGGCAATAGTTCCAGGAACTTGTTTAAGAATAGCTTTTGTTCCTGAAGGAACAGCTTCTCATTCAGATGAATATTTAAAAGCTGGAAAATCACCAGAAGCTTATAAAGCCATTGACATGGGTGGAAAAATTCTTTTATCTACTATTTATGAAATAATTACAGATAAAGAAGTTTTAAAAAGTATTAAAGATGAATTTGAAAGAAAAACAAATAAAAAATAAATTTTTTAAAGTTTAAGGAGGAAATTATGAAAAAATTTAAAGTTCCACACTCATATGTAATTATTTTTATATTACTTATCTTTGTATCAATTCTTACTTATATTATTCCAGCTGGAGAATATACAAGAATCACTACTGCTAGTGGTTTAAAAATGGTTGATAGTACTAGTTATCATTTAGTTGAAGCTAAACCTGTTGGTATATGGATGATTCCAAATTTTGTTATGAAAGGTCTTATTAAACAAGCTGGTATTATATTCCCAATTCTTGTTATAGGAGGAGCTTTAGAAACTGTTCTTTCTACTGGTATGTTCCATGCTTATTGTAATAAACTTGCTAGAAAATGTTCTGGTAAAGAGAGATTATTTATCCCAGCAGTATTATTACTATTTGCTATTATAGGAATAACTCAATCAACAAATAAATTTATAGGTTTTGCTCCTTTAGGTGTTATGTTATCAGCTACATTAGGATATGATGCCATAGTTGGAGTTGCTATGATTTTATTAGGAGTTGGTATTGGATTTTCTACAGGTATTTTAGCTCCTACAACAGCTATAGCTCAAGAAATGGCTGAGTTACCAGCTTATTCTGGAATTGGATTAAGAACAGTTTCTTTTGTACTTTTCTATCTTGTTACAGCTGCTTACATAGTTTGGTATGCTGAAAAATCTAAAAAAGACCCTACAAAAAGTGCTCTTTATGGGGTTGAAGAAGTACAAACTTTTGATTTAAAAGATTCTAATATTGAAGTTGAGAAAAAACATCCTTTAGTATTAACTATCCTTATTATTTTCTTTGCTATTTTAATGTATGGTTGTATAAAATTTAGTTGGGGACTTGTTGAAACTGCTGTATGTTTTATGTGGATGGGATTTATCATTGGACTTAGTTATGGATATGACCCTAGTAAAATAGCTAGTTGTTTTGTAAAAGGAATTAAAGGAATGTCTTCTGCTGCTATGATTGTTGGACTTGGGGCTGCTGTTGCTTTAATTTTATCAGAAGCTAAAGTTCTAGATACAGTAGTTTATGGATTAGCTAAAATGTTAGAATGGTTCCCTAATTTCTTAAAAGCTCCTGTAATGTTATTTATAAATGTTATTGTTAATGGTTTTGTTACTTCAGGTACAGGTCAAGCAGCTGTTGTAATGCCTGTTATGGTTCCTTTAGCTGATGTTTCTGGAATAACTAGACAAACAGCTGTATTAGCTTATAAATTTGGAGATGGATTCTGTAACTATATTTTACCTCATGCTTCAGCTTTAATGGGATTCTTAGGAGCTACTGGAATTACTTATGACCGTTGGATGAAATTCATGTGGAAATTATTCTTATTATGGATGATTTTAGGGTCAGTTATTCTTTCTTATGCTTATTTTGCTCAATATGTATAAAAGTTCAAAGTAAAAGTATCCCCATTTTTTGATACTATATTATAAAAAGACTGTTGTATTTTATAAAAAATTTTCAACAGTCTTTTTTATTTTTTTGGTTTTTTATTCAAAATAAAAAAGTCAGTTTTTTAATTTTGAAACTGACTTTTATTTTTATATACTATAATGCTGCTTTAGCTGTTTCAGCTAATTTTGCGAATCCTTCAGCGTTGTTTAAAGCCATATCAGCTAATACTTTTCTATCTAAAAGTATTCCAGCTTTTTTAAGACCATTCATAAATGTAGAGTAAGTCATTCCATTTAATCTTGCTCCTGCATTTATTCTTATGATCCATAATTGTCTCATTTTTCTCTTAGTTACTTTTCTATCTCTAGTAGAATAAGCCATTGCTCTCATAACAGCTTGTTTAGCTTGTTTTATAACGTCACCAGATGCTCCTCTAAATCCTTTAGCAGCTTTTAAAACTTTTTTATGTTTTCTTCTTCTTACTATTCCAGTTTTAACTCTCATTTTATCCTCCTATAATATATTCTCTCGAAAACCGATTATCTTCCAACTCCGTATGGTAATAATCTAATCATATCATTTTTATGAACGTTATCTAAAAGCACAAAGTCTTTTTTCATTCTATTTTTTCTTTTTCTAGTTTTTTTAGTTAATATGTGGCTTTTTCCTGAATGTTTAGCTACATATTTCCCTGTTCCTGTTACTTTGATTCTTTTAGCTGTCCCTCTATGAGTTTTCATTTTTGGCATTTTTGTGTTCCTCCTCTCAAATTACAAACCTATTTTTTCAATGATAACATTAAATATTTTTGTGCATCTTTATATCTTTTTTCAACTTCAGCAAATCCTTCAAATTTACTAGCTACATCATCAAGAAGTTCAATTCCCATTTCTTCATAGCTTCTTTCTCTTCCAAATTGTACTAAAGTAACTTTAACTTTATTATCTTTTTCTAAGAATTTTTTGATACTATTTATTTTAGTTTCTAAATCATGAGTATCTATTCTTGTTCTTAATTTTACTTCTTTAACAACTATTTGTTTTTGTTTTTTCTTAGCATCCTTTGCTTTTCTAGTTTGCTCATATTTATATTTTCCGAAATCCATTATTTTACAAACAGGTGGATTAGCGTTTGGAGAAATTTCTACCAAATCTAAATTCTCTCTTCTAGCCGCATCTAATGCTTCAGCTGCTGTCATTATCCCCATTTGTTCTCCAGAATTAGATATTATTCTAAATTCCTTACCTTTTATTTTTTCATTGATTCTAATTTTGTCAGAAATAGCCGACACCCCCTATACTATAATCATATATATAAAAAAACGAGGTCGCACTAACCCCGTCATACAATTTAAAATTAAAAATACATACATTGCTCTTAACCTTATATAAGTATCAATACCTATAAGGTGAGAAACGGGAAGTTTCTTCTTAAAAATATTTAATTCAGCTTTATTATTATAAAATAATTTTTACAAAAAGTCAAGTATTTTTATAAATTTTATTTAAGAAAATCTATATCTTCCAATTGTTTTTTATCTTCTAGCACATATGAAAAAACTTCTTCCATATGTTTTTTTATAATTTGTTTTCCACCTTTATCTCCTTCTATATTTTTTAATTCTCCAATATATTCAGGAGAAAATATACATGGATTTCCTAAATCTTTTCCATCAGATAAACAACCAATTTTTTTATTTTGTTCAAAAAAATTTTTTATGAATTTCTCTAAAGTTTGTATTTTTAAATAAGGTTGGTCACAAACCATAAACATTAAATAATTTTTGTTATTAATTTCATTCAAACCTAAAATGATAGATGAGGAAATCCCCATTTCACTATGGAGATTTTCTTTATATTTTATATTATTTATTTTTATAGTTTTTAAATATTCTTCTATCTCTTTATATTTTGAAACTACTATTATATTTTCTATACTTTCTTTAAATATTTTTTTTAATGAAAAAATATTTTCTAATGTATATTCAAACATATATTTATTATTTAATTTATAAAGTAACTTATTACTTCCAAATCTTTTACTATTTCCAGCAGCAAGTAAAATAATATCTAATTTCATTATTTTTTCTCTAACATTCCCATAAATACTTTTTCTGGTGTTATAGGAAGTTCTCTTATTCTTACTCCTACAGCATTATATACAGCATTAGCTATAGCTGGAGATGAAGTATTTATAACAACTTCCCCTATTGATTTTACTCCAAAAGGTCCTGTTGGTTCATAACTACTTTCAAATTGTACTTCTATTGTTCCAACATCTTTTCTTGTAGGTATTTTATATTGCATAAATGAATGAGTTTGTAAACTTCCTTTATCAGTATAAACTACATCTTCATATAAAGCCATTCCAATTCCTTGAGCTATTCCACCTTCTGTTTGTACTCTTGCTAAAGCTGGATTTACTACTGTTCCACAGTCAACAACTGCTTTATAATTAATAACATCTACTTTTCCAGTTTCTGTGTCTACCTCTACTTCAGCTATTCCTACCATATATGGTGGAGGAGATACTTTTGAAGAATGTGATTCACTTGCATATAAAGTATTGTTATTATTGCACATAGCTTTATTTGCTATTTCTTTTAATGAAATCTCTTTATTATTTTCTATATCAAAAACTTTTTTTCCATCAAACTCAACTTTTTCTATATCTACATTTAAGTATTGAGCTCCTAAAGTTTTAATTTTATCTATTAATTTTTCACAAGTTTTTACTACAGCCATACCTGTTAAATATGTTGTACTTGAAGCATAAGAACCTGAATCATATGGAGAAGTATCTGTATCTACTCCATGAACTATTATATTATCGACACTACAATCTAGACATTCAGCAGCTATTTGTGATAATACTGTATCACAACCTGTACCCATATCTGTAGCTCCTACCATTAAATTATAAAATCCATCATCACTTACTTTTATTGCTACAGAACCTACATCTATATTAGAAATTGAAGAACCTTGCATTGAAAATCCTAGTCCTACTCCTCTAACTTTTCCATTTCCCATATCTCTACGAGGGTATTTATTATCCCAGTCTATCATAGCTTTTGCTCTCTCTAAACATCTATCTAAAGCACAACTATTAGCTGTTTCTCCATAATAAGCTGGCATTAAATCCCCTTCTCTAACCATATTTTTTTCTCTTAATGTTATTGGATTCATTCCTAATTTTTCTGCTAATTCATCTATTATTGACTCCATAGCAAATATTCCTTGAGTAGCTCCATATCCTCTATAAGCTCCAGCTGACATTGTATTTGTATATACTACATCATATCTGAATCTATATGATTTAGCTTTACTATATAAAGGTATTGCTTTATGCCCACTTAATCCAACTGTTGTTGGACCATGCTCTCCATAAGCTCCTGTATTAGATAGTGTATATAAATCAATAGCTTTTATTACTCCATCTTTAGTAGCTCCTATTTTTATTGTTACTTCCATTTCATGTCTTGGACTTGAAGCTGTTTGACTTTCTTCTCTTGTAAATATTAACTTAGAATTTCTACCTGTCATATAAGTAACAAAAGCTGGATAAACTTCCATTATAGCTGTTTGTTTAGCTCCAAATCCTCCACCTATTCTAGGTTTTATTACTCTTACTTTTGATTTTGATATATCTAAAGCAGTCGCTACTATTCTTCTTACATGGAAAGGAATTTGAGTAGACGAAACTATATTTAATCTTCCAAACATATCCATTGTAGCATAAGCTCTAAAAGTTTCCATTGGAGTTTGTTGGTTTGCTTTTGTATGATATGTATTTTGAAGAACAACATCACACTCTTCAAAAACTTTATCTATATTTTCATCTCCATCATTAGCATGAGCACATAAGTTTCTTTTATTATCTGCTCCTACAGGACATAGTGCTTTCCAATTTTCTTCTGGATGTATTAATATTTTATTATCTTTAGCTTTTCTAAAATCTAATACAGCTTCTAAAACTTGATACTTAACTTTTATAAGTTTCATAGCTTTTTCAACTACTTTTTCATTTTCTCCAACTACTATAGCTACTACATCACCAACATATCTAACTCTTTGGTCTAATATAAGTCTATCATATGGACTTGGCTCTGGATAAGTTTGTCCTGCCATAGTAAATCTTTTGTTTGGTACATCTTTATATGTAAATATACTATGAATTCCTGGTACTTTTTTAGCTATATCTGTATTAATTTCTTCAATTAAAGCATGTGCATGAGGACTTCTCAATAATTTTATTACAAGACAATCTTGTGGAGCTATATCATCTGTATATACAGGCTTACCTGTAACTAATGCCATAGCATCTTTTTTCATAATAGATGTATTTACTATTTTCATTATCTTACTCCTCCTCTTTTATAATTTAAAAATGCTTTTACTGCTCTAAATTGTCCCATATATCCTGTACATCTACATAAGTTTCCAACTAAATATTCTTTTATTTCTTCATCAGAAAACTCTTTTAATTCTCTTACCATTGCAAGAACATTCATTATAAATCCAGGATTACAATATCCACATTGGTCAGTTCCCTCTTTAGCCATAAACTCTCCAAATTCTTTAGCTTCATCTTGTAACCCTTCAAGAGTTGTTATATGTTTTCCATTAGCTCTAGCAGCTAATACTGTACAAGATAAAACAGGTTTTTCATCTATCCAAAGAGTACATAACCCACAGTTAGAAGTTTCACATCCTCTTTTTACACTTAAACATCCTTTACTTCTTACATATTCTAATAGTGGTGTATCTGGTTCTATATTATCTTCTATTAATTTTCCATTAATCCATAATTTTATTTCCATATTATTTTTCCTCCACTAATTTTTTTAAAGTTCTTCTCACAAAAACTTCTGTTAATTTTTTACGATACTCTCCACTAGCTCTCATATTTGAATCAAATTTTAAATTTTCACTAACATATTTTGCAAATTTTTCTATATTTTCATTTGAAAAATCTGATAAAATATTTTCATTATCTTCTACTACTTTTGCTTTGTATGGTCTTGCTCCTATAGCAGCATAAATTTTTCCATTTTCAGGAATTGTTACTCCACAAGTTATTACTGGAAAATCTGTAGCTTGGTTTCTAAAAGCAGAATATCCCACTTTTCTTTTATCTTTTTTTATTATAATTCTTACTAATACATCTTTATCATATGGCATATTTACAAAATCTTTTAAAGAAATTACTCCACCTTTATACATTTCTACATAAGTGTCTAATGTAAGAAGAGAAGTTAAAATATCTGAAAATCCAAATCTACTATAAATACTTCCACCTATTGTAACACAATTTCTAAATTGTATACCTACTATATCTTTTAAACTATTTTTTAAAGCATTATTTGTATATTCATTTAAAGAGATATTTTTTTCTATATCTCTAAGAGTTACCATACACCCAATAGTATATTTTTCTTCATCCTCTTCTATTTTATCCAACCCTAATTTTGATAAATCTATTGCCTTAACTATATTTCTATTTTGTAATTTTAGCCATCCTGTTCCACCAAGTATTACATTATTTACATTTTGATTTAATTTGTATGCTTCTTCTAATGATTCTACAGATACATACTCCTTTATTGTTAACATTTACCCACCACCTTTACTTTTATTATTAAATTTTTCCAAGAAAAAAGAGTTGATTTTCCCTAATTATCTAGTAATTAGAAAACAATTAATATTTCATTACAAAATTAATTGTTTTACTCAACTCTTTCACCTCTGTAATATATATTTGCTCTATTTTACCATTATTTTTAATATTTTGTAAAGATTATTTTTCTTTCTTTTTCTCTGGTAAAATTAAATTTAATGTAGTAGCTATTACAAATGTCATAATAATTCCATTTTGAGCGAATATTTGTCCAACCCATTTTGGTAAATGTGCTAATACATCTGGCAAATTTCCTATTCCTACTCCAAGTCCTAATGAGATAGCTATTATTAAGCCTTTTCTATCATCTATTTCATCTCTTAATAAAGATTTTAATCCACTAACAAATATCATAGCAAACATTACTATTGCTGCTCCCCCTAAAACTGATTGGGGCATTACTGTAAATATAGCACTTAATTTAGGAATAAATCCCATAAGAACTAAAACTATAGCTCCTGTTCCTATAACAAATCTGTTAACAACTTTAGTTACTGCTATTAATCCGACATTTTGGCTAAATGTAGTATTTGGTAATACTCCAAAAAATGCCGCTATTAAACTTCCAAATCCATCAGCAATAACTCCACCTGATAATTCCTCATCTGTTGGTTCCCTATCTAATCCTCCATTAGCTATTCCCGATAAATCTCCAACTGTTTCTACAGCTGTAGCTACATACATTATTAACATAGCTATTATTGCATTTAAATTAAATTCTATTCCTACTGGCATTACTTTTGGTAAACTAAACCATGCTGCTTCTTTTACAGCTGTAAAATCTACCATTCCCATTATTATTGCTAAAATATACCCAATGACAATACTTATTAATATAGCTGAAGCACTAATAAATTTTTGTTTACATTGATTTAAAATAATTATCATTATAACTACAACTGTTCCAACTAATATGTGTTTTGGATCTCCAAATTCTGGAGTAAATCCTCCACCAAAATATCTAACTCCAACTGGTAATAATGATAATCCTATTGATATTACAACAAGACTTGTTACAATTGGTGGAAATAATTTTTTTAATGGTTTTATGAAATATCCTAATACCATTTCAAATAAAGCTCCTACAACTGAAGCTCCCATTATGGCACTATAACCATATGTTACTCCAATTGCTTTTGCTGTTCCTAAAAATCCTGAACTTGTTCCCATAACTCCTGGTAATCCGCTACCTATTTTCATAATAGGATAAATTTGAATAAGTGTTGTAACTCCTGCAATAAACATAGCATTCTGAATAAGAGCTGTTTTTAAATTTAGCTCCATTTGTAACATTCCACAAACAATGATAAGAGGTGAAATATTACCTAAAAACATAGCCAATAAATGTTGAATCCCTAAAGGTAGGGCAGTTTTTAGAGGAACTCTTCCCTCTAATTGATAGATGTTCTCATTACTTACTTGTGACATTTTTACTCCTTATTTATATTAATTTTTTTACTTTTTCAAAGGACAAAACATTATATCATATCTTTAAAAATTTACAAGAGATTTTTTTATTTTTTATCAAAAAAACTTTACTAAAGAAAAAAGGACTGAGTTTTCAGTCCTTTTTTCTTTAATTATTATTTATTTTTTAGGGTAATTATTTAACAGCTATTAATTCTATTTCTACTTTTACATCTTTTGGTAATCTTGCTACCTCTACACAAGCTCTTGCTGGTTTTACTTCTCCTAAATATTCATTATACACTTCATTTATTGCTCCAAAGTCATCCATATTTTTTATGAAACATGTTGCTTTTACTACATCTTTAAATGTATATCCTGCTTCATCTAATATTGCTTTTAAGTTTTCTAATGATTGTCTTGTTTGAGATTTTACATCATCTGATACTAATGTCATTGTTTCTGGTACAAATGGTATTTGTCCTGATATATATAAAGTTCCATTTACTTCTATTGCTTGTGAATATGGTCCTAAAGCTGCTGGTGCTTTTGATGTATTTATTATTCTCTTCATTTTTCCTTCTCCTTAAATAATTCTAATAATATTAAATAAATTTAGTTTTTGTTTTACTTAAAGTCTCAGAACCATCTTTTGTTACTATTAAGTTTTGCTCATAATTAACTGTTCCAAGTCCTGGTTGATATAGTCCTTTTTCTATTGCAATATACATATTTTCTTCTAATATCATATCTTCTTCATGAATGAACCAAGGACGTTCCCAAGTTAATCCAATTCCATGTCCCCAATGAGGTGGAAAAGCTGCATACAATGTATTTTCATCTGTTTGTTCAGAAGATAAACTTACTCCTCTTTCTTCTAAGTATCTATCTCCAGCTTCACATAATTCTCTTACAGAAACTCCAGGTTTAACTAGGCTCATAACATATTCACATGCATCTGTTACTATGTCTATTGCTCTTTTTTGTTTTTCTGTAGGTTTTCCTCCAACTACAGTTGTTCTTCCAAAATCACAAATATATCCTTCATAACAAATAATAAAGTCTACTTTAAATAGTTCTCCATCTTGTAATTTTCTATTACAATCATATCCAGGGAAATCAATGCTATGAACAGCATCACTATGAGGCCCTGAGCTTGTTACAATAAAATATAAAACTGCTCCTTCTGAATATACTTTAGCCATAGCAGGCCCTATAACTTCAGCTTCTGTTTTTCCTGCGGCTACATTATTCATTATCATTTCTACTGCTTCTGTTCCTATTTCATTAGCTCTTCTGATAGATTCTATTTCTCTTGGTGATTTTACAAGTCTCATTTTAGAAAGAATATCATCACATGGAACTAATTCTAGTTTTGGCATTCTTTCTTTCATCTCTCTACCAATTTTCCACGTAAGAGTATCTTCATACATAACTCCAACTTTTCCAGCATCCATTTTTAATTCTTTAGCTGTATCAGCTACTAGTTTAAAGAAATCTGTACTGTATCTAATATCTTTAACAGCCACTAAATCTTTTCTATATTCTAATGTTGTTACTATAAGTACTGGTTCTCCCTCCTTAGGAATCATTAAGACACAATGAGATCTTCCTGTCCATAAAGGTGGTTGATCTGGCAAATAACATCTTTGTTGATAGTGATTAGCAAAATAATCTACTCCAGCAAATCTATCCCAAGTTCCTCCTCCTCTAGACCAAATCATTACCCCATTAAGTCCTTGTTTTACTACTTCTTCTCTACATTTCTCTCTTCTTCTCTCAAATTCTTCAAATGGAACATTTTTAGCAAACATATTTCCTCCTATAATTTCTCTATATTATAATTTATAATATTATTGTTCTTCTTTCATTTTTTGATAAACTCTATGAAGACCCCAAGCAAAACCACCAAAATTTAACATTGCACAAACAATCATACACAAAATAGTACTAACTGGCATTTTAATCTCCTCCTCTTTTATTAATCTTGATGTTCTTCTGGAATTTCTGGATATCCTTCTGTTACTGTATTCATATAGTTATTTTCAGCACTTTCCCCTAATTTTTTATTAAATAATAATGTTACTATTATTAATAATCCAACTTGTAATATAACTGTTCCAAAGCTATCAACCACAAATGGATTCCACCAATCATTTGGTCTAGCTTTCATAGCTCCAATTGCTGACCATACAAATAATATAACTATAGCTACTGGTGCAAGGAATCTAACTGATACATTCCACCACTTACCAATATATAATTCATTTTCTGGAATATTAATATATGAACGAGTTTTTTCTACTCCAAATTTCCATATTGCAAAACATGTAAATAAAGAACCTACTAATAAAGCCATTCCCCATACCCAGTCTTGATTATTAACAAAATCTATATCATAAGCTGAAAAGATTCCAATAGCAAATACTACAAAGAATATTATTGTTGTAGCTTTTTTTCTTGACATTTTCATATCCATTAAAGGAACAACTCCTGTATTAAAGAATATTACATTTGCTGTCATAGCTGCAAAGAATAGTGATAAGAAGAATAAGCATCCTAATATACGTCCACCAGCCATTCCTCCAAATAATTGAGTTAAAGAAATAAATGTTAATCCATAGTTACCTGATCTACAAATCTCTTCTGCCACTTCAGGACTAGGAGCTAAAGCAAATAAAGCTGGTAATACGACAAATCCTGCTAATAATGCTGCTGAGTTATCTCCTACACCTTGAAGAAATTCATTTAAAGCTACATCTGATTTAGCCTTAGTATAAACTCCCATTGTTATTACTAATCCAAATCCAGGTCCTACAGACCATGCTGATTGAGATAAAGCTTGTAACCAAGTATTAGAATCAAAGAAAGTATCTGGAGATATAGCAAATAAATATTTTAATCCTTCAACAGAACCTGGTAAAGTCAAGGCTCTTCCTAACATTATTAATAAAACTATATATAATGCTGGAGTTAACCATTTTCCTATTAATTCTATTCCTCTACTTATCTTTTGAGCAACAATTACTGCAGTCAAAAGAAGTAATCCTACAAATATCCCTACATTTATCCATCCATTTGAAACACTATCAAATAATTGTACTAATTCCTGTGTTGTTTTTCCTTCAAATCCTTTCAAAGAGATAAATGCATATCTTAGACACCAACCCATAACAACTGTATAATATCCTGTTATTGCAACAGTAGTAGCCGCCATAAAAGCTCCCATCCAAGCATATTTTTTTCCTATAAAATCCTTAAATGCTCCAGGTGCTCCATGTCTTGTTAATCTTCCCATTACCATTTCTGCTGTAATAATAGGTATAGATATTGAAAATAAAATTATTGTCCAAGCTAGAACAAATGACCCTCCTCCATTTAAAGCTGCCATTCTTGGAAATCTCCATACATTTCCTGTTCCTACTGATGCTCCTATTAAAGTAAGTATTAGACCCCATCTTGATGAGAATACTTCTTGACCTTTTTCTTCCATAATTCCAACCCCTTTCTCCCTTTTTTATTTTAGATATGCTTTCAATATAGCATAATATCCTTCAATTCCTCTATAAGCTTGTTCTAACTCTATATATTCATCTATTGTATGTGCTAAACTTTCTTTAGAAGGTCCATATCCAATAGTTTTTATTCCTAATTCTCCTGCATAATGAGAAGCATTAGTACAGAAATACCAACAACTTACAGGTGGTTCTTGTCCTATTTCTTTCAAAGCAGTTTTAGCTTTTTGTATATATTCTTCTTTTTCATCATAAATCCATCCAGGAAAAAATCTTTTACAAACTATATCATTTCCTGTCCAACATTTATCTTTTCCATCAGAATAACTTACTTTTGCTTTAAATTCATTATCTTCTTTAGTTAATTTATTTATGATATCTTGTATAGGTTTTAAAACATCTTCCATTGTCTCACCAACAAGTAATCTTCTGTCATAAGTAGCCATACAATAATCTGGTACTACTGAAGCTCCTGGATACGGAGATGATTTTATATCTGTTAATTCTAGTACTCCATCTCCTAAGATTTCGTGATGTGAAAATGGAATTTTTCTTATTTCTTCTATTAACTTCATCATTTTATAAACTGAATTTATTCCTTCTTTTGGATTTGAAGAGTGAGCTGGTTTTCCAAATGTTTCTACTACTATTTCACCTCTTCCTTTTTGTCCTACTTTTAAATGAAGTTGTGAAGGTTCTCCTATAATTACATAATCTGGCTTAGCATATTTACTAATACTTCTTGCTGCTACTCCTTCAAAACATTCTTCATGTACAGAACCAGCAACAAATAGCTCTCCAGCAAATTCTTTATTTAAGTCTTTAGCTAAATATCCTCCAGCTAATGCCATTAGACATAAAGCACTTTTCATATCTGTACTTCCTCTACCATAAAGTTTTCCATCTGAAACTTCTCCCCCAAATGGTTCTTTAGTCCATTGACTTTCGTTTACAGGAACGGTATCCATATGTCCTTCACATAATATTCTTGGTCCTTCATATTTTCCTTTTACTGAAGCTATTACATTTCCGTATTCATCTACATGAACTCTATCATATCCTAGTTCTAAAAATAATTTTTCTAAATATTTAGCAAATTCTCCTTCTTCCCCAGAATAGCTTTTTATTTGAATAGCTTTCTGTAATACTTTTACTACTTCTTCTCTTCTTTCTTCTGTTAGCATTTCTTTGCCTCCGAAAATATTATTTATTGTTATAAGCTCCATCCCAAACTACTTTTCTATATCCTTCTACATCTGTATCTCCTTCTGTACTGATACAAAGTATTCTTGAGTTTTCATC